>CAWBXL010000101.1:0-16752 GCA_963792305.1 uncultured Acidobacteriaceae bacterium
GCAAACCGTCCGGATGGTCGGATTGGCGTTGATCACGCGTTCCTCGTGCGTACCCAGGGTATGGATGTAGTCCACAGAAACCGCATAATCTGAATTAAGTTGATGGGCCCAACCTAACGAAAACTGCTGCGCCCATGGATCGGTAATTTTTGGGTTCACAATCCGGCCGACAGATCCGGCAGCGAGATCAAGACCGCTGGATGGAACGGCAGGTAGCGGATCAATACCGAAGCGGAACGTGCAAATATTAAACAATGGAGAAGACGGAGGAGAGTCGAAGTGCAACCACCTCCTGGCCCAGCCGATCCCGTTACGTCCATGGTTGTCTGATAGATCGTAGGTTGGGTTTGCTGCACGGAGAACAGAGTGATGTTCTGGAAAATCTGGTCGCGAGCAACGCCATAGCCACCGCGGATTACATCTTTCCATCTCCGCGCATATCCCAGGCAAATCCTAAGCGTGGCTGGAATTCCTTCCAGTCTGTCGTCTGGCGATTCAAGGCATAGGGTCTCCGACAATCTGTTGGATCGTTGCAAGCCCGGGTCGTCTGTCAGGTTGAGTTTGCAGAGTCTGATTCAGGGCACCAGACGGTGCGGTTGCTGGTAGTCAAACTATCGCCCAGCATAGGCTGCAGGAAATCGACGTTGGCGTCCCACCGCAATCCAGCATTCACGGTCAGACGGCGAGTAATTTTGTAATTGTCCTGGAAATAGAGACCAAGCGAGTGCCACGGTGGTTGCGCGGTCGAGTCCGCTGCCCCCGGAGAACGCAATTTCCTTGATGGCGCCCGGGGTGGAAATGGCATTGTACAGCGTTGTATTGATCACCGGTTGCATTACAAGTATTGGTCTGTATGCAATTCGGATCATCCCAGAAGGTCACGGCATAACCGAGTCCGGAGAAGAAGAACCCACCCATCTTAGCGAAGTAAATCCAGTTTCCACCGAACTTGAAGTCGTGATTGCCGTGGAGCCAAGTGAAGTCGTCCCGGAATTGATATTTGCGGATCAGGGTTTGCTGAGGAACGTTTACGTTCTGGCCGGTTTGCGCATTCACTGAAAATAGAATGTTGGGATTAGTAGCGACTCCACCGCCCTCGATGGGATAAGTGAAGCTGTGACTGGGGTCGGCCAGAATCGCGTTGACCATGTCCTGAAAATGGACAGTAAATGAATTTACTTTGTTCGAGGACAGCGTCCAGTTGTCGGCGATGGTCAAATCATGAAAGTTGTTGAGATCGGAGTTCGACTGCGAACCATCGGCATTAAATGGTGAGTTGGTATTGCCTAACTGATCATTCGGGTTTGTCCACTTCTGCCGGCCATAACGGGCACTCAGCATGTTGTTATCGCTGAGCTTGTAGTCGAGTTTGATGGTGGCCATAGTATTCAGATATGGAAATGGCAGGGTAGAAGTAGGAAAAGCATAAGGCCCACCGGCAAAACCTGCGGTTTGGGCTGCGAACGTCGGCAATGCCTGAGCAGCATCGTTATTTACCGTGATCGACCCGGGCTCGCGTTGTTGCTCGACGGCACCAAAGGCGAAAAATTTGTCTTTAATGATCGGACCGCCGAAGGAGCCACCAAAATCGTAGCGGTGAAACACGGATTTGCAGCGTCCGGGATCGGGATCGGTGCAATTCAACTTCTCGAAGTAATTGGTTCGGTCGAGTGTGCTGAGCTGAAACAATCCCAAAGCTGAACCGTGAATCTGGTTCGTACCTGACTTGCTTACCACATTGACAATTCCACCTACCGAATGTCCTGCTTCCGCCGTGTACTGGTTAGTAGTAACAGCGAACTCCTGGATTCCCTCCAGTGTGAAGTTTTGCACCAGGCCGCCGACCACAAGATCTTTGTTGTCGCCGCCGTCTACGTTGCTATCAATCTGACGGCCGTCGCCGCCATTGATGCTTACGTTGCCCACGCGTGTCTTGGTGGGGTCAAAGCCTTCGGCTTGGCGCACACCGGGGACCAGCGTCATGAGCCCGGAAAAATTGCGATCGAGGATGGGAAGTTCTTTGACTTCGGTGGGAGATACTGCTCCGCCAATTTCGTGACTGCTGGTTTCAATGAGAGGGGCTTCGGCTGCAACTTCCACTGTTTCCGACGTGCCGCCCGGTTTTAAGGTTTGATTGAGAGTAATGGTCTGGCCGACGGTAAGAGTAATTCCCTTCTGCACCAACATAGCGAACCCCGTCGCTTGAACTCGCATTTCATAGGTTCCAGGAGGGAGCAGCGGCAGGCTGTAGTTTCCAGTGCCTTCTGAAGTTGCAGTGCGGGTGAAACCCGTCGCTGAATTTGTAACTGTTACTTGTGCTTTGGTGATGGCAGCTCCTGAACTGTCAAGCGTGGTGCCATTAATTTGTCCGGTGGTTTCCTGGCCTAAAAGCCAAGACGCGGAAAAACATGTGAACAGTACAATGAATAACAATTTGTTCATGGGAGAGCTCCTTTATCAGGTGGTGTGGCCGACCTTAGGATTCCCAAACAAAAATCATCATTAACATAACAATCAATTTTTGGCCGGCGCTACTTTTGCAGGCGCAATCAACAAACCAAAATGTATTTGTCTTATTGTCAACGATTTATATAGACAGAAGCTCTTGTGTATATGTTGTTTCATACATAGATATGGGTTTGCTGATATGACAAACAATAGACAATGCCGAATACGCAGAATTAAAAATCACTTATGTCTAGTTTTTGGAATGTGTAGTGAAATTGTTGAGCGATAAAATATTTTGATCCTGGAGAGTTGTTAGAAATATTCTTTTACCCGCCGATGTGAACCATGGTTCTGGACGCGGGAATAAAATCTGGCTCACCGATGTGATGGCGTTCTTCTTTTTTCTCCACGACAGTGCGAATGAAATTTGCCAACTCTTCGTCGGAAGATCCACGCTGCATCAACTCGTATAGGTCATGGTCCCAGACGGAAAATAAACAGGTGCGGATTTTGCCGTCGGAGGTGATGCGGATGCGGCTGCAATGTCCACAAAAAGGATGAGACACGGGCGCGATGATGCCGATCTCTCCAATGCCATCATCGAAGCAGTAACGGCGGGCGGTTTCACTGCGTGCGTGGGGGATTTCGACCAGTGGACGATACTCGGCCATGCGCCGCAAGATTTCATCGAGGGTAACAACCGTGGTCGGCGACCAGACGCGGTCTTCTTCCAACGGCATGAACTCGATGAAGCGTACGATGACGCCTTCCTCACGTGCGAACATTCCGAAGGGGATGATCTGATCTTCATTGAAGCCGCGCATCAGAACGCAATTGACCTTGACAGGCCAAAGTTCTGCGCGTTTTGCGGCGCGGATGCCTGCTAATACCTGGTCGAATCCATTGGCTACACGGGTAATGCGGGTGAACCGGTCAGGATCAACCGCATCCATGGAGACAGTGACTCTGGTGAGGCCTGCGTCTTTCAGCGGCTGGGCCATATCGGCCAGTAGATGACCGTTCGTGGTGAGGGCTATGTCGAGAGGTTCTCCATCAACCGCTTGCAATTTAGCCAGGTCGCGGACGAACTCTACTACGCCCTTGCGCAATAGAGGTTCGCCGCCGGTGATACGTACTTTCTTGATCCCCAATCTGGCCAGCACGCGTGCCATCCGCAAATAATCGGCAAATGGAAGATCGCCGTAGAGCGCACCTTCATTGCCTGTACGGCAATAGACACACTTGTAGTTGCAGCGGTCGGTGATGGAGATCCGCAGATCGGTAATGGCGCGGCCGAATTTGTCGGTGAGTACATCCATGGGCTTTTGATTGCACACGAACAAAAAGGAGACAACGACGGAGAATTTCCGGCGAGAGTTTCCTTTCCAAACGCGGGAGGCGCATACGTTTCCCTATGCACCCTCGGGACAAAATTGAGTCCCTCGCCGCAGAAACCAAGGTATTCCTCAAGGTTCGTAGCGGTCGGAAACTCCATCATTATAAACTGCTAGAGACAGGTAGGCCTAATCGAAGTCTGGCCGCAGCCGTGATGCCCACCCGCAAAGTATTTTTCAGTGAGGTCGATCCATGTACAAACTTCTGAGTGCATTCCTGTTGAGTATTTTTCTTTTCTCCCAATTTGCCCTGGCCGATCAAGTTGTTCTCAAAAACGGCGACCGCCTTACCGGGACCATCGTCAAATCGGACGGGAAAGAACTGGTAATCAAAACGGAGTTTGCCGGCGAGGTCACAATCCAATGGTCAGCAATTCAGGAATTGAATTCTTCTGAACCATTGCACGTGGAATCGAAACAGGGGCAAAAAGTTCAGGGCACAGTCAAGACTGAGGATGGCAAAATTGCGGTGCAGACTACAGACAAGGGCCAGGTTGAGGTGGCGAAGGATTCGGTGGCTCTCATTCGCAGCCAGAGCGAACAGGCGGCTTATGAGCAAACACTACATCCCGATTGGTTCCATGGTTGGGATGGCGGCGCAAATATCGCCTTTGCGCTTACTCGCGGGAATAGTGAAACCAAAAATTTGGCACTGGCTTTCACCGCCGACCGCAAGACCTTGCACGATCATCTCGGCCTTTATACCAATTCAGTTTATGCCACCAATGATGCGCCCCTTGCAGGGGCGAATGTTACTGCCAACGCTGTTCAAGGCGGGTTGCGTTATGACCATGACTTCGCGGCGAAGGTATTTGGGTTCGGAGCAGCAGATTTTCAAACCGATGCTTTACAACTGCTTGACTTACGCTCGGTATTCAGCGGCGGCTTGGGATTGCATGTAATTAAAAGCGAACGCACAACACTGGACTTGCTGGGCGGCGCGAACTATACGCGGGAAAAATATGATGCCTTCAGCCGCAATGTTGCTGGACTGACACTAGGTGAGGAACTATCCACCAAGCTGGGCGCATCCACTTTACTCACACAAAAGTTGTACTTCTTCCCAGACTTGAGCGAAACCGGTGAATACCGGGCCACGTTTAACTTTGGGACTGTCACCAAGATCAATAAATGGCTGGGGTGGCAAAATGCGTTTGGCGATATTTATGTCACCAATCCGCCTCCGGGTACGCGGCAGAACGATATTTTGCTGACTACAGGGTTGAGTTTTTCGTTTAAGCGGTAGCGGCGAAGTTGACAGCTGCTCGACTTTACGGTTTCCCAACCATCGCTTTGGCTATTGCGGCTTCGGCGAGAGGGACCATTATTTTGTAGCCTGCGTCATTGGGATGCAGGCCGTCGTCCGCCAAGTCGCGCTTCAGCATTCCCTTTTCATCCACCATGTCGCTGAAGTAGTCGAGGTAGACGACTCCATTTTTCGCACAGTAGTCTTTGATCCAGGTGTTCAGTTCCAGAATCCTTGCGGCTGGGCGCTGGGAAGAAAATTCTTCTCCCTGCGGTGTGTAGTTGTGCACGGGGAGGATGGAAGAAAAAACCACGCGGATGCCGTGCGTGCGTGCCAATTCCTCGAACGAAGCAAAGTTAGCCTCGATGTCCTCATTCGACATTGGCCCGGTGTTGCCGGCGATGTCGTTGGTTCCGGCGAGAATTACGACGACCTGAGGCCGCAGATCAATTACATCCTGACGGAAGCGCACCAGCATCTGCGGCGTAGTCTGTCCGCTGATACCGCGGTTGATGTAGGGCTTGCCCGCGAAATATTTGTCCAGCTTCCAGCCATCGGTGATGGAGTCTCCGAAGAAGACAACGCGGTTCTTGTTGTTTGACATAGCTTTCACGGTAGCATCGTCAGCACGGTAGCGTTGTAGCTGGCCGTAGTCGTCGGTGAATACAGCGATTCGCGAGGCGCGGTATTGGTCGAGGCCCGGATGACCAGTTAATGGGATGGTGGCGGTGTTCGGTTGTTGGGATAAGAGCGAGATATTCAACAAAAACAACAACGCACAAGACCATAACAATTTTTGGCGCATGATTTTCCCTCACCTTACCGCAGCAGCTAAAAGCCGATCCATAATATCAAGTAACGCAACGCTGGAAGCACGATCCACCCGAAGCTATTGAACTTTTACCAGCTCTACCCTCCGGTTTTTGCCGCGGCCTTCATCAGTGGTGTTGTCGGAGACCGGTTTAGTTTGACCCCAGCCCTTGGCTTTCAGGCGCGCAGCGGCCACTCCATGTCCTGTAAGCCAAGTGACAACTGCCTGAGCACGTTTTTCGGACAGTGCCTGGTTACTGGCGGCTGCGCCTACGTTGTCGGTGTGGCCTTCGACGCTCAGCTTTACATCCGGATTCTGCAGCATCATTTTAACAATTTCATTCAGCAGGCTTTCGGAGTCCGGCAGAATCGTTGCTTTCCCGGTGTCGAAGTGGATGCCGTAAAGAGCGATGTGTCCGGATTTGTTGAGTTCGTCGGCGATGCTGGAGGCGTCGGCGGTGACTTCCTGCGCCATCTGCTTTACGGTGACAATCGTCTGATAGTAGAACGAGCCTTTGTTGTCGAGCTGGTACCAGGTGTCGCCTTTGTTGGCGGTGATGATGTTGGGAGACTGTTCGTAGATGAGCTTGAATCCAGCCTGTTTGAGTGCGGTTTCGAAGTTGCGGAAGACCTGAATTTCGCTCATGCCTTCTCGTGTGCCGTAGTCCCAGGAGTGATAATCGCCTTCGACGTGCTTGGTTGTGTCGGGGCCGGTGGGCAAGTCGGCCTGCTCGTACTCTTTGTTGTCACAACCGTGAATGATGCTGCCGGGCATGCGGGTGATGAGAGGCGAGTCTTTGCAGCCTTCAGCGTCGGTGGGCTTGTCGTCGTCCTGGGCGAAGACATTTACAGCCAACAGCAATATGGCAATTGGAAAAATAAATCTCAAAATAGATTTCATTTTTTATTTCCTTTTAATCACATTCCATCGTAATTCGGCCCGCCGCCACCTTCTGGTGGAACCCAGGTAATGATTTGATACGGGTCAGCAATATCACAAGTCTTGCAGTGCACGCAGTTCGATGGATTGAGGCTGATACGTTTGCCATTGGGCTGCGTTGAGTCATCCACCATTTCGTACACATTGGCAGGACAGAAATTTTGACATGGGCTGCCGAATTCTTTAATGCATCGGCTGTTACAGATGTTGGTGTCGTGGATCACCAAGTGCGCTGGCTGGTCTTCTTCGTGCTTCGTGCCGGAGTGGTAGAGGTCGGTCAGCTTGTCGAAGGTAAGTTTGCCGTCGCCTTTGACTGGGCCGATCAGGTTGGCTTCCGCGCCGCCATCGGCTGGAAGATCGGCCAGCTTTTTCATATGCTGATGGCCCGCAGTGGAAGGATAGCGGTTGTATAAGTCCTCGCCCGCCGGTGAATTGCTGGAGGCCGGCATGGAACATGCCTCGCCAGAAACCATGCTCGAAGGCTTGGTGGAAGTTGCGGACCTTCCACAGTTCTTCTTTGATCCAGCTGGATTCCACTTTCTTTTGAAATGCGCCGAGCGTAGCGGCCGAAGAATCATCTTTCAGCAGTGCTTCGAAGGCAGTCTCGGCTGCCAGCATTCCGCTCTTGATGGCAAGGTGAATTCCCTTCAGCCGGGCGGAGTTTAGAAATCCGGCGGAGTCTCCGATGATAATCCAGCCATTGCCTGCTACTGGCGGGATTGACCACCAGCCACCGTAAGGCATGGATTTCGCTCCGTAGCGGACCATCTTGCCGCCCTCCAGCAAGCTTGGCTATGAACGGGTGTTTTTTGAATTCCTGCAAAACATGTTGCGGATCAGTGCGCGGATCGGGATATTCGAGCGCAGTAACAAAGCCCAGCGAGACTACGTTGTCTTTGCTGCCGTAGATCCAGGCGCCGCCGTATTCTTTCGTGGTCAGCGGCCAGCCCAAGGTGTAGATGACTTCTCCGGGGGCGATGCGGCCCTGGGGGACTTCCCAAAGTTCTTTAATTCCCTGTCCGTAGGTTTGCGGGTTGCTGTCTTTGGCCAGATCAAATTTGGTGATGAGTTCTTTGGTGAGTGATCCGCGCGTGCCTTCGGCGAGCACCACTACTTTTGCCTGGATATCGTAGCCCGGCTCGAAGTTTGATTTCGGTTGGTTTTGTTTGTCTACGCCTTTGTCGTCGGTTTGGACTCCGGTGACGCGGTCGCCGTCGGTGAGAAGTTTTGCTCCAGCAAATCCGGTGAAGACGGTGATGCCAGCTTCTTCTACTTTGCTTCCCAGCCACTTCACGAAACGGTTAAGCGAGATGACGTAGTTGCCGTAGTCGCGCAGAGGCGGAGGGGTGACCGGCAATTTCAGTTTGCCGTTTTGGGTCAGGAAATAAACGGCTTCTTGATTTACTTCGGCGTCTAGCGGGGCTTCTTTTTCGAATCCGGGAAGAAGTTCGCGCATAGAGCGCGGATCCAGAAGCGCGCCGGAGAGGCAGTGCTGGCCGATCTCGCGGGCCTTTTCCAGGACATAGATATTTTCTTTGGTCAGCCGTGAATCTGGATTCTTGGCGTTGTGTTCGTCGACTAACTGCGAAAGACGAAGGGCACATGCCATTCCGGCTGGGCCTCCACCTACGATGACAACATCGGCGGGCATTTGCGGGCGTTCGATGCCCTCGATGGGTTTGCGGAAAATTAGCATCGCACTTGGCAACTGCTAATCATATACGTTGGCAAGAATTTCAGCGAAGTGGGTTTGGCACACCAAGCTGCTTGCAAATGTTAATCGCAGTGGGCTTCTTTATTTCTCTATGTCGAGGAACGGTACTCGTACGTATTGTTTGCGGATTAAAGTACACACTATGCTTCGCCCCTTCACGGACAAGACGACAGCCGTTTACTTCCAAGTGCCTTATAAGATCAGCGCGTTTCAATACTTTCCCTCACAATAGTCACACTCTATAGAAATCGCGACGAGAAAGATTAAATTTTATTTAGTTGGCGGGAATTCCGACCACTTAAACATGGAGCATTTTGATATCAATAAGTTATGACTCAGGAAAAGTAAGGCTTTGTTTAACGAGCGGTCGGATTTCCGACCACGATAGTCAATTTCTCTCGCCTGACGGATTTGCTTTGCTGAGGCTTGCTGGCTAATTCGCGATTTGCCTCGAGTAGAATTTCGATTGCATCACGCAGGTTTTCTCGCGCTTCTTCTAAAGTTTCCCCCTCTGAAATAGCACCCGGCAGTTCTTCCGCGTAGGCGGTATAGCCACCTCCATCTGATTCGGAAACTTTTTCGAATACTGCGGTAAAAACTAAGCTCATATAATTATTTTAAGCCCTTTGTCCAGCTATAAGGCTTAATTTCCTGCTTTTGACTTTTTCACTTCTTCGATCAATGGCGGTACCACGTCAAAAAGATTTCCTACTACAGCGAAGTCAGCAATCTCAAAAATCGGCGCTTCGGAATCTTTATTCACCGCGATGATCGTCCGCGCGCCCTTCATGCCCACGATGTGCTGAATGGCTCCGCTGATTCCCAATGCCAGATAAAGCTTTGGGGCCACCGTCTGACCAGATGATCCGATTTGCCGATCCATCGGTAGCCAACCGGAGTCGCAGATGGGGCGTGAGGCTGCTAGTTCGCCTCCCAATGCTTCTGCCAGTTGTTTGGCGATGTCAATGTTCTTTTGCTCTTTGATTCCACGGCCTACGGCTACGATGATTTCTGCCTGGGTCAGATCGACAGCTTGTTTGGCTTCCTTGAAAACTTCCTGCGGTTTGTTGCGTACTACTCCGTCCGCAATTTCTACGTTCACCGTTTCGACTGGAGCCGCGCTGGCGCCCGCTTCGACTTTGTCACCGCGGAAGGCTCCGTTTTGGAAAGTCACGAACCACGGGGCATCGGCGGTAAAGCTGACGTCTGCGGCTAGTTTGCCCTGAAACATCTGGCGGGTGAACAGGAGCTCGTCGCCATCTTTCTTATAGCCAATGCAATCGCTGATAACGGTACGGCCCATGGCGGTGGCCAGTTTGGGGATGAAGTCGCGGACTTGATAGGTATGCGGCATCAGCACCAGTTTTGGCTGTTTCGACGCGATGAACTGCTTCAATGCGGCGGAAAAAGAATCGGGCGTATAGGGCTCGAGCTTGTCAGATTCGATTGCGTAGACTTTGCTTAGTTTTTTGCCGGCTACTTCAGCCGCGAAAGTGGAAACACCTTTGCCCACCACTGCGGCTTCCAGAGGCCATCCGGTTTCTGCGGACAGGGCTTGGCCTGCTGTTAATGTTTCCCAGGAAACCCGGTTCAGTTTGCCTTCGCGTTGTTCTATTACTACCAGGATTGTGTCGGCCATGATCAGATGCAGATCAGTTCTCGGTTCCAGACTCGCACTTCGTTGCGCAGTTTCTCAACCAGCTTTTTGGCGATTTCTCCCGCTGCGCCTTCGATAAATTCCGTATTCTTCGTTTTCTGCGGGATGTAAAGGCGCTCGATTTTCTGCATGTTTGCACCGATCGCGGACTGCACTTCAGCCAGCGTCACTTTGCGCAAAGGCTTGTTTTTTGCTTGCTTGATGCCAATCAACGTGGCATAGCGCAGTTTGTTGATTCCGGATTGAATCGTCAGCACCGCCGGCAACGGCATATCTACAAATTGAAAATACCCGGCTTCGAGCTCGCGCTTTACTTTGATACCTGAATCGGTCTTTTCGATTTGCATGATAATGGTGGCATGCGGCCAGCCTAGTAGCTCTGCCAAGATCACTCCGGTTTGCGCGTAGCCGTAGTCGTCCGATTGCAGGCCGGTGAAGATCAGATCAAATTGTTCATCTTTGATGGCCGCGGCAAAAGCTTTGGCGGTGTTGTAGGCGTCCAGCCCGATGAAGGCGTTGTCTTCAAGATGGATGGCGCGGTCTGCGCCTTTGGCCAACGCTTCGCGCAAAACCTGTTGTGCTCTAGCGGGCCCAGAGGTGATTACTACTACTTCTCCCTTGTGCTTTTCTTTCTGGCGTAATGCTTCTTCCAATGCGTAGGCATCCGGCTCATTGACTTCGTAAGACACGTCCTCACGCACCCAGGTGGAAGATTCATTGAGCTTTAACGGTGCATCCTTCTGCGGGACCTGTTTCATGCAGACGAGGATTTTCAATACAGGCTCCTTGGTACGGTAAAGATTCAGAGTTACAGCGATACGACGGATTGCAAGCCGGTAATCTCGAAGCGCTTGCGGCATCGCATGTTTTTACAAGCCATCATGTCGTCGCGCCTTAGCATGTACGAACTCGCCTTGGCGAAGCGGGCACGATCGCGCTCGTCGGCCCGTCCGGGCAGCTGTTTCTTTTTGGTCCGCACCAGCCAGTTGACCTCGTACTCAGCCGACTGTTGGCAGTGCGGACAGTTCAGTGTGGCTAGCTTCTTGTCCTGGCGTTCGTCGAAAAATTCACGCTCTTCCATAGTTATTAACAATTATTACAGTTTTGGGGCTGGCGGGCCAGCTATGGCAAGATGAGATGTGGCCAAGAAACGTAAAGTGAAGAAATTTCGCAAAGTGGAAGCGGTAAAGGCGCTGGCCCGGGAACGGGTGGGTGCGCCGCCAGCCGGACAGATTGTTGTGAACAAGAAAGAGAAGAAGGAGAAACACAAACCTACTTTAGAGAAGTTGCTCGGCGAGGATTGACGGTTTTTTCCACAAATCTCACGAATTCATTCACATCTTCTTCCGTCGTGTCCCAGGAGCACATCCAGCGGACCATGGCCTCTGCTCATCCCATACGTAAAAGAAATAGCGCTGGCTGAATTTTTGCAATGGCATGACGCGGAATTCTGGCAAAGATGCCATTTGCTTCAACCTTATAGGCGATTTCAATTCCGGGGAAATTTCTTCAATTCGCTCTCCAGCAATTTTGCCATGCGGTTGGAGTGGCGGGCATTGCGCAGCCACAGATCATCGGTGAGCAGCGCGTCCAACTGGGCGGAGATGTAGCGCATCTTGGAGGCCAGTTGCATTCCCTGCTTGCGCCGATATAGAAAATCGTGAGCGAGACTTTGATTGAAAAATACTACCGCTTCCGCTCCCATGGCTCCGTTTTTGGTGCCGCCGAAGGAGAGCACGTCTACTCCCAAATCTCTAGTTGCCTGACGTAGATTTAGTTTGAGGCTGGCGGCGGCATTGGCGATCCGGGCTCCATCCATGTGTAGAAACATTTTGTGGTCGTGGGCGAAGCGTGCCAGCGCTTTGACTTCTTCGGGTTTATAGACCGTGCCAACTTCAGTGGACTGAGTGATGGAGATGACTTTGGGTTGGACGTGATGCTGGTCGCCGATCCCGTGATACACCTTGTGCACAGCATCCACGGTCAATTTCCCGGCCACGGTGGGGACCGGAACCAGTTTGCAACCAGTTAGTTTCTCAGGTGCGCCGCACTCATCTACATATACGTGGGCTGCCTCAGCGCAAATTACAGCGTGGTAGGGGCTGGTCAGGGCTGCGAAACTAAGAACGTTGGCGGCTGTGCCATTGAATACTACGAATGTCTCGGTTGCGCGGCCGAAATGTTCGCGGAATTTGCTTAGCGCAGATTTGGTATATGGGTCGTCGCCGTAGCCTACGGTGTGCCCCTCGTTTACTGCCGAGATGGCCTGGATGATCTTGGGGTGGACTCCGGCGTTGTTGTCGCTGGCAAAGCTGCGGACTGGCTTCATGGGTGGATAACTGTATCAAAAATCGCTGTAACCCCGCGAGGGCATGGGGTTTATTGGCTCGGCACCAATAGTAACCATGCATTTTATTCCATCGTGATCTTGTGACGCGGTAGGGCTAGAACTAAAGTGATCCAACCAATTGGAGGGGGATTATGGGCTCGGTAATTCTCGCTATAGTATTCGCCTTCGCGTTCATCTACATGACGGTGGGCAGCGAAGAACGGAAAATCGCGCAAGAAGCTGCTCGTGTTCGCAAGCGCGATATGTCGTATTAACCTGCAGCCCTCCCGCTTTTCCCTGTTTGTTGCTTGTCTTTCTGATTCTCCGCCCCACGAAATACAGCGCATGTTGCTGACCTGCTTTTTTCATTCGGCCTGATACTCTCCTTTAGACTGCTTGTTCGCCCTCGGTGTTTTGACAGCGATATTTTAGGAGTTCGCGATGAAGCTATCCCCTGCGAAGACCTTACCTGCAATTTTTCTTGCTGCGATCTTTGTTGTCAGCCTTGGGTGTACTTGCTTGTGCTCGGGGAAAAACTCCGGCGCCCCAGTGACAACCCCTAAAGAATTGATGTTGGGACCAACAAAGCATGGAATTTTGTAGTCTCTGGGGATTCTCGCAATTGCGGCGATGTGGTGATGCCTGCGATCGCACAGGGAGCCGCGAATGATCATGCCGCTTTCTACTGGCATTTGGGAGACCTGAGGGCCGGCTACGATTTCGACGAAGATCTGCTGAAAGCTGCGGAGAAAGATGGCAAGAAACTTCGCATCTCCGACTACGTCGGGAACGCTGATGGGACCAGCATTGGGGCTTGGGATGATTTCAAGCAATCGCAAATCGCGCCGTTCCAGACACTACACATTCCGTTCTTTTTGGGGATCGGGAATCACGAAACGATTTGGCCGCAGTCAAGGGAGCGATTTACTAAATACTTCACGGCATGGTTGGATATGCCGGAGTTAAAAGATCAGCGGCTTTACGATTTGCAGAAGCATGCTGCGCCGGATTCCGGGGCCAAAACCTACTATCACTGGATCGTTGGCCCCATCGACTTCATTTATCTCGATAACGCCTCCAAGGACCAGTTCGATGCGGACCAGATTCGTTGGTTTGAGGAAGTATTAAAGGACGACCGCGATCCACGCAACGGGATTGCTGCCGTGGTGGTGGGAATGCATGCTGCCCTGCCAAATAGTCTTTCCGATGGCCACAGTATGAACCAGGCCAATGACGGCGGAGCCAGCGGCGTGCAGGTCTACAAAGACTTGCTCGACCTTCGTGACAATGGCAAGAAGCAGGTTTATGTCCTGGCGAGCCACTCACACTTTTTTATGGATGGAGTCTACAAAACCATTTACTGGCGCGACCACGGGGGCCAGCTTCCGGGCTGGATCATCGGCACTGCGGGGGCGGTCCGTTATTCGCTCCCTCCCGACCACAGTCTGGCTAACGCATCGCAAACCTATGTGTACGGATATTTATCGGGAACTGTAAGCAATGGCGCCGTAAAATTCGATTTTCATGAGATCAAGGAAAGCGACATCCCGCCGCAAGTTCTCGAGCATTATGGTCCAGCTTTTGTTCACGACACCTGTTTTGTGGGAAATCGAGAGTAAAGCAGCTACTTGTTCAGCTCTCTCATGACTGCCCCTAGCACACGGCCTGAAGCTGAGTCCTGGACGAACACGACGACTCGAAGATTGGCAGGCTCAATCCCAGCAAGTTTGATGGACGTGTCCTCGGCCAGGTTTTTGTTGCGTCCCACGGTTCCTACTTTGGTGATGCTCCGCACAACGGCAACGTGCTGCAAACGCCGTCCTTCGTTTTCGCCGCGCAGAACTTGGGACTCAGCGTGATTCAGGGCCAACGCCGCGTAGACATCCGCTGATCGCACATGCAAGGAATCGGGAAGGCTCCCAATCTCAAGCCTGGCGTGGAGAACGCCATTGGCGAGACTAACGACGCCGAGATCCACCGGAATTTTCTCCCGATTGCGCGATTCTTCGATCGCTTTCTGCGCGGCACTGATGTCACTACCGACAAACTCCCGTGTGCCGTCAACCACCATTTGCGGAGTGTAGACGGAGTCAATTCTCATCAGTTTCGCGTAGGTACTTTGACGTTGACTGAAGAAAGCGGATGAATAGGGATCTTTCCATCCGCCTTGGTTCCAATAGTCCACATGCTCGCTCAAAACGATCAATTGCACGCTGGGGAGCGGTTGCGCGTCGAGCTTCTGGAGCAATACATCGGCTGGCGGACAACTTGAGCAGCCTTCAGCGGTAAACAATTCGACAAACACGGGAACCGAGCCAGACGGGGTTTCTCCGACTGCCAGGCTGAGGCAGCCTGTAAAACATAGAACCAGTACCGCCATCGCGAAATACTTCATCATGGGTTCGCAGAGACCTCGACAATTAGACTGACTAGCTAGGGAAAAGGTTTACAGAATCTAGCGCCGTTTGTCTACTTAGGCGGCGACGTCATCTCCATGGCCCAGATCGCAGCCGGACGCATGTACATGCCGGCGCGGTAGTGTCCGTCAATTTCCCAGGCTTCCGGGGTGCGGAACCAATACCCTTGCGTCTCGTAGGTAGTGTGATAGATGCCCCAGGCTGTGCGATAGCCTTCGTCTTTCATTCCTTCGCTTAGCATTAGCGCAGCCACTCCGAAGGTAGTTCCCGTCCAGACTTCCTGAACTTGTTCGTTGGTCTTGATGATTGTGCCGTCAGCTCCCATGCCGTTGACTGCACCCATCTCACCCTTGGCGAATCCCATTACGTTGTAGTCGTAGATTTTCTTTAAAGCTTTTTGACGCATCTCTTTAGGAACTATGTCCCCGAGGCCTGTCATATCGGCGTACCACTGTCCGGCCAGCTGGTCGGCCTGGACGTTGTCTTTGTATTCGCTCAGCGTGTCGTAACTGAAATATTTGCCGTTCCAGAGCTTTTTGATGTAGCTGGCCTGGGCTTTGGCAAAAAGATCGTGGTAGGCGGTTGCGGATTTAGTATCCGCCAACGCTTTAGAGATTTCTTCGGCGGCTCGCAGCGCTGCCAACCATAGACCTCCGGTATAAGCGCTTTCTCCGCGTACTACCCACACGTCATAGGTTTGATCGGGGAAGCCGTCGTTTTCGGGGATGCCGTCGCCGTTACGGTCATACTTCTTCAAATGCTCAAGCGCTTCCTGGACCGCGGGCCAGGTTTCGCGGAGGAATGCAATATCTTTCCTGCCTCCAAAAATGTAGTCGCGATAGACCATCAGGACAAATTTACTGTTGAGGTCTTTCCAGTCGCTGGTGTTTTGCCAGGCAAATTGATTGGGCTGGACAAAGGGATCTTCCTGCGGGACACCCAGATCGTGCGGTACGGCCCCTTTGATTTTGCGGATTTTGTAATTCAACATGCCCGTCTGGAGAGTTTTCCATTGCCAGACTTGCTTATCCGGCCACTCGCGCGGAACAGTGTAGGCAAATTGCCGGAGTTCTTGTTTGTCCAGCTCCGGCCAGAATTTTGTCAGCGGCATGGAACCGTAGAAACGCACATCGAGCGTTCCATAAAATGGATAGTCGTAGCACTCCATGAAGGTGAAGGTGTCGGGAGTTTTTGTCGCCGCGTCTACCTGGTGTCCCCAGAATGAACCACCATCGGCCAGAATGTACATTTCGTTGAACAACATTCCGCGATACCACAGCGGCTTGCTTTCATCGTTTACATAGGGTGCCTGCCATGCATCGAGGGCGTCACTCCATTTGGTTGAGTTAAGCAATCCTTCACGCGCGATTTTCCAGGCATTATTGCCTTCGGCGCCAAAGAAATTTGTGTAGTGCCGTAACCACTTGCGGCCCGAGCCGAATTGCACGACCGGCATGTCCCAGGCAATGACCATGGGGATGGTGCGCTTCTCGCCCGGTTTCAGAGTGAAGCGGATTGCGATTGCGCCGTTAATCTGCTCGTCACTGCTGATCCAGGATTTGTCGCTGTTGGGCAGACGACCGTCTGTAGCAAAGGCTTTCCAGAGTGAATCTGCGGTGTCATCACCTTTCGCGCCATCTTCGAAAGTCGTTTGATAGCTAACTTCTGTGCCGGATGCTTCCTGCGTGGCGATGACCCACTGGCCATCCCATTCGTTGGCTTGACCCTTGGGATGTTCGCGGTCGAAGACTATGCCCTTGATGGCTAGCAACACCAGCCGCAACCAGTAGATGACAT
>CAWBXL010000102.1:0-8526 GCA_963792305.1 uncultured Acidobacteriaceae bacterium
CTTTCTGCGATGGCCGGATTCGCTATGGCTTTTGCGCGCGCTGTCGGCGAATACGGATCGGTAGTGTTCATCTCCGGAAACATGCCGATGAAGACTGAAATTACTCCCCTGCTCATCATTACCAAGCTTGATCAATACGACTATGCGGGCGCGACTGCAATTGCCGTGGTCATGCTGGTGTTTTCGTTGGACTTGCTGTTGCCCATAAATTTGTTGCAAAAGTGGAGCGGCAGCCGTAAAGAAAGACTCGCTGGGGAATTAACTCCAGAGGAGGCGGCAGCTTAATGGCGGGAGCGGTCACACTGGCGGCGCGCAGTACGTTCTCCGCACGGAGCGCGGCCACGCGCGCGACTACTGAATCGGTCGCGGTGCGGTGGGGTCTTACCGGGGTCGCCTTGCTATTTCTTGGTGTATTCATCTTTATGCCGCTGGGCGTGGTGTTTGTCGAAGCTCTACGCAAAGGTTTGGGTGTTTATTGGAACAGCCTTACTCAGCCCGACGCTTTGGCGGCAATCAAGCTGACTTTGATCGCAGCGGGGATCGCGGTTCCGCTCAATGTTGTTTTCGGGGTCGCGGCCGCGTGGGCAATCGGCAAGTTTGAGTTTTGGGGCAAAAGCTTGCTGATCACCTTGATCGATCTTCCCTTCTCGGTTTCGCCGGTGGTGTCCGGCTTGATCTATGTACTGCTGTTTGGCCTGCAAGGAGTGCTTGGTCCATGGTTGGCTGAACACGATTTGCAGATCATCTTTGCCGTGCCAGGAATTGTGCTCGCGACCATATTTGTGACATTTCCTTTTGTGGCGCGTGAGCTGATCCCGTTGATCCAGGCGCAAGGTCAGGAAGAGGAAGAAGCTGCACTGTCGCTTGGCGCCAGCGGATGGCAGACGTTTCTGCGCGTCAGCTTACCCAACATAAAGTGGGGCCTGCTGTACGGCGTGATTCTTTGTAATGCTCGCGCGATGGGTGAATTCGGCGCGGTGTCGGTGGTTTCAGGGCATATTCGCGGACGTACCAACACCATGCCCCTGCATGTGGAGATTCTTTACAACGAATATCAGTTTGCGGCTGCGTTTGCGGTGGCATCACTTCTGGCCCTGTTGGCGCTGGCAACTCTTGTGGTCAAACGCATTGTGGAGTGGAGAGCGCAGCATCAGGCGGCAAAGCATCCGCTGGGAGAACCAGTATGAGCATTCAAATTAAAGACGTGAGCAAGAAATTCGGGCAGTTTGCGGCTTTGGACAACGTCAGTTTGGAAATTCCCTCCGGCGAACTGGTGGCACTGCTGGGGCCGTCAGGATCTGGCAAGACCACACTTTTGCGTGTAATTGCCGGATTGGAGTTTCCTGAGTCCGGAAGCATTTTATTTGAAGATGAAGATATTACGGAGCGCACGGCCCGCGACCGGAGAGTCGGGTTTGTGTTCCAACACTACGCGTTGTTTCGCCACATGACCGTGTTTGAAAACATCGCGTTCGGATTACGAGTGCGTCCGCGCAAGCTGCGGCCTTCTAAATCCGAGATTCGCGACAAAGTGCATGAGTTACTCAAGTTGATTCAGTTGCAGACTTTGGCCAGCCGCTATCCTTCACAGCTTTCTGGCGGACAGCGGCAGCGGGTTGCTTTGGCACGCGCACTGGCAGTGGAACCCAGCGTTCTTTTGCTGGACGAACCGTTTGGCGCACTCGATGCGAAAGTCCGGCTGGAACTACGACGCTGGTTGCGGCAGCTGCATGATGAAGTTCACATCACCAGTGTGTTTGTGACGCATGATCAAGATGAAGCGCTGGAAGTGGCTGACCGTGTGGCCGTCATGAATGAAGGCCGGATTGAACAGGTCGGCGCGCCGGATGAGGTCTACCATCATCCCACCAATCCGTTCGTTTACAACTTCCTGGGAAATGTGAATCTTTTTCACGGGCGGGCCGACAATGAGAACTTTTCATTTCATGAGAATGCAACTGGCGAATTGCTTTATGCGCGTCCGCACCTGTTGGAGATCCAACGGCAGGCCAATGGCGGCGCGCACTTCCGGGCAACCATCAAGCACATCAATTCCGCCGGGCCGGTGGTGAAAATTGAGGCGCTGGCCGAGTGGGGTACGCCAGTACACGTGGAAATGTCTCAGGAAAAATTTCGCGATCTGGCACTATTACGGAATGAATCCGTGTTTGTAATTCCTAAGGAAGTAAAAATGTTTCAGAGCAAAGCAGTCTCTTAAACTTACAGCTTTCCGCCATGGACTACCATCGGCAGTACACGTGCCTTTGGGCTTTTCTTTTTAGTCTTCCCTTTTGCCGATTTACGGCTTTTCGCGCCGCGAGCTTTTATCAAATCGGCCAGCGAAGTATTGTCCAGGATGCGCGCTGCTGCATTGCGGACATCCATGAATACCTGGTACAGGGCGCGGTGCTCGACGTCGCGGTCAATCAGTATCTGCAATTGTTCGGCGTCGCCGAATGGAGCCAAGGGACCGTCAATCAGACGGATGATTTCGCTAAGATAAGTTTCTTCTGGCGGACGGCGGAGTTGGTAGCCGCCCTTTGCGCCGCGGACGCTCTCGACCAGGCGGGCGTTTTTCATCTCCAGCAAAATCAGTTCCAGGAATTTTTCCGGGAGGTCTTCTTCGTAGGCGATGTCGCGGATGCGGATAGCGCCTTCGTTGTAACGGCGGGCCAGCATCATCATGGCCTGGAGGGCGTACAGGCCTTTTTGGGAGATTTTCATGCCAGTCTCTTAAGTTGATAAGTTTACTGGAGATTGTTTGCACGAGCTAGAAAAATGATGCAGTGTACGCTTTAGTGATCATGGGTAGTAGTAGCAGATTCTTCTTTGCCGCTGCGCTCCTCGTCGGAATGACAAATTTATTAAAAAAGGGCCACCTGTTTTGCAGGCGGCCCGGGGAGAGTCTTGCTACAACACTTTTATTTAACCTTGGGTTGGGTGCAGAACGCGGAAGGTGCTGCCTCCGCCGGATTGCACCAGCACCAGCGCGTCGGCGCCCTTGGTGATATCACTCAAGGCTTTCTGTACATCATCGGCTGACTTTACTGGTTTTCGGTTGACCTCGGTGATTACGTCGCCGGGTTGCAGGCCAGCGTTGTCGGCGGCGCTGCCGGGCATGACTCGCTCGATCACGGCTCCGGTTACGTTGTCACCCAGCTGGAGTTGATTTCGCACGTCTGGAGTCAGGTCTGCGAGATTGATTCCCCAGCGCGGTTTGCCGTTTTCGTTGCCAGCGATTTTTTCTTCTTTATCTTTGCCGAATGTTGCCAGAGTTACGGCATGGGTTTCTGCTTTGCCGTCACGCATGACTGACAGATCCAGCTTTGTGCCTGGCTCTTTTTGCCCGACGACTACCTGAAGTTCTCCAGCATCATTTACTGGATTGCCGTTGACCTCGGTGATGACGTCTCCGACTTTCAAGCCAGCTTTCTCTGCCGGTGAATTTGATTCGACCTGTGTGACTACTGCTCCAACGGCCTTGGTTACGTTGAAGAACTTGGCTTGCTCGGGAGTTACATCAGCAATGCCGATGCCCATGTATCCATGTTCAACTTTGCCGTTTTTAATGAGCGAATCAACCGTGGGACGGACAATCTGCGTAGGAATGGCGAAGCCCATGCCGGAGAAACCACCCGTGGAAGAAACCAGGAAGGTGTTGATTCCGACCACTTCTCCGTGAGCGTTCACCAGCGGTCCGCCGGAATTGCCAGGGTTGATGGCGGCGTCAGTTTGGATGAATTGTCCGGGAGCGCGACGATCTTGCGCAAACGGATTGGGGCGGTTCAGCGCACTGACGATTCCGCGCGTTACTGTGAAGCGGAAGCCCATTGGGTTACCGAATGCCAAGACCAGTTGTCCGGGGTGAAGTTGAGTTGAGTCGCCTAGCGGGATGCTGGGCAGAATTAGTTTCGTTCACCTTTATTACTGCTAAGTCGGTGAGCGGATCGGTGCCGATTACTTTGGCTTGCAGGATGCGACGGTCGGTTAGCGTAACCCGGATGTCGGTTGCACCGTCGACTACGTGGTTGTTGGTGACGATGTATCCGTCGGGTGAGATGATGACTCCGCTGCCGAGTCCGTGTTCAATTTGTGGCTGGCGCGGCTGCATTTGGAAGCGACGTCCGAACTGGTTGCCGAACGGGCTATTTGGGCCGAAGAACTGTTGCAAACCGCCGTCGTCATCATCTTCGCTGTCATCCTCCATTTGCGCGTTGTGCTTGGTGGACACCTTTGATGTCACCGTCACGTTGACGATGGCTGGAGTTACTCTTGCTGCCAGGGTCTCCATTGCTTTGTCGAGCGACAGCAATGCGCTGACGCTGTTGTCATCAAGCGCTGAGGCTGCGGCGGCTGGCGGCGCAGCTTTTGCGGGACTGGCAAATTCATAAGTGGCGAATGAAAAGATTGCGGCTGCTGCAATTACTGGGACTAGCAAACGGCGCTTGAACGACGTTTTGATGCTTTGGATCAGACTGCTCATTGTTTCTCTCTCCTTTTGCAACTAATTCTTTAGTTGATATGTACAAAAAAACTTTCTCTTACAAAGAGTTCACTACTAATTCTGGGTGCAATTGTTTTTGCGCTGTCTTGCTGTTGGTGACTTGCCAGACGCAGAGTGTCCAGACCGAAATTCCGGATTCGTCGTACTGGACTGCGCGCATTACCACCAATACTTCCGGCGCTTGCACCGGAGCCGGTTTCACGCTTGCTTGAACAAAAACCGGTTTACGATTGATCCTTCTTGCCTGCACTGATTCTGCCGTCCGCGGACTTGTGTGCACGATTTTTTGTTTTACTGGAACTGCCTGAAATGCTGGAGTTGTGTCGGCTTGATGATTCGTGATCGCAGCCATCGGCGCTGTGGATGGTTTGTGATCTTCAAACGTCACTAGATTCGGCGTGTAGGGCACGGCCATGATCGCAAACGCGGAAATGGCTGTGACTAACCCCAACGCCGGTTTCCAGACACGCGTTGCTTTGGGACGGCCAGTATCCAGAATTTGCATGATGCGCTGGGAAGTTTGATGCGCGCGGCCCAACGCGGCCTGCGCCAGCGCGATTCCCTTGCCAAGTCCGACCCGCTCGGCCAACGACAGCAGCGATTTTGCATAGGCACGCGGGTTTGTAGTTTGCGCCAGGACTACGTCGTCGCAAGCCATCTCGCGCTCTAAAGTTAAGTGGCCTTCAATCCACCAAACTGCGGGGTGGAAGAAGAACAGCGCCTTCACAACTTTTTGCGCCAGGTTGGTCCAGTCATCCCAGCGGCGCAGGTGAGCTAGTTCGTGCAGCAGGATTACTTTTAATTCTTCGGCTGGGAGTTCTTCCAAGGTCCACGCCGGAACGATTACGGCTGGACGGATGAAACCGATCGCGGCCGGGACGCGCATCTTTTCTGATACTCGCAGTTCTACTTGGCGCGAAGAGGCTTCCGTCCATACGGCTTTTAACGTTGGATCTAAATTAGCCGGATCAATTACTGATGAACTGCGACGGAGTTTGGCGATGTGCCACAGCGATACGGTGAGTCTGGCCAACAATAAAGATGAGATCACTGCCCACGCGACCAATAAGTAGAGCGCCCACGAACTTGGCAATGCTACCTGCGCGTAGGAATATGCTGCGGCTTCGACTGCATTGGTCCGCGAAAGAAATGGCAGAGCGACAATTGCCAGTAAGGTTGAGAACCAGACTGCGAACCGTGTCCCAGAATTCAGCGGCTTAAACCAGCGCAGCACCACCCAGACACACGCGGACACAAGCAATCCTTCGGCGACCGTGTTCAGCATGCGTCCGACAAATTCGGGTGTGATCACTTCTCTTCCTTCTCCAGCATGTCGCGCAGGCGTTTCAACTCTGCCGCTTCAATGGCATCGTCTTCCAGAATGTTCAGCACCAGGGCTTCGTGCGAGTCACGAAAAAAGCGGCCTACCAAATGGCGAATTTCAGAGCGGGTGGCTTCCTGGCGGTCAACCAACGGTTCGTAGACGTGGGCACGGCCATCTTTGGCGTGATTCACGTATCCCTTCTTCTCTAAGATGCGGACCGTGGTCAGGACGGAGTTGTAGGCCAAAGCAGGTTTTTCCGGCAGCCATTCCAGAACCTGCTGGACGGTGGCGGCTCCCTTGAGCCAGAGCACATCCATGATGCGGAGCTCGGCTTCAGTCAGGGTTGGGGATTGCTTTGGCGGCATCGATTCTTCCCTTCTACGTATTGGACGCGTGGACTTGGCAAAGGTAACTAATTATTTAGTTGCTGGCAAGGGCCTCGAACGTTGCCTCAAACTATCTCAGCCATATCTTATTGAAAATAAAATCATTAAGCAGCTATTGTAAGCGAGAGTAATGATAAATTTCGGGATGTTGACGATAATTTACGAGAGAAATAATTGGTTGTTGCTCGTGCGTAATATACTCGCCCTCATTGTTGTGGATCAGTTCATTTTCATTTGCAGCATGTCAGGAGCTCCGATGAATTGGACACGATTTATAGCACGATTCGTTTTGATGTTACTTTTGCCTCTCTCTTGTTATGCACAGGCCACGCCTGGAGCTCCGGCACAATGTCCAGCCACGTTTGTCAAAATATCGCCCAATACTTCTACGATTCGGGTGAAAAACACCAGCGGGAAAGTAATCGTCGGGCTCGTGTTCCATGTTGCGATATCGGATGCAACCGAACATTGGAAGTGGCTCCACTGGGACTACGATGTGAATAAACCGTTACGAGAGTTTGGCTGGAACAAGCCTATCAAGCCGGATGCGGTCAAGAAACTCGATTGGCTTGGAGATCTCACTTCCGAACATGGCGCTGGAGGGGTATTTGTGTTGACTAGTGCGCTGTTTGAGGATGGGAGTAGATGGGAAGAGCGTTTAGACGGATCATCATGCAAAGCTATCTGGTATAGCGAACATAAGAAGGGGTTGGCCAAGGAGCTTGATTTGCCTCCCCGGACTCCCTAATCTCGAACTACCCATTCTCCGCGCAACGCCTTCACCGAATCCACCACATCGGCCTTGCGCGACAGCACATTGGTCGCAAGCCACGCGATTGTCACAATCGAAAGCGCTGCCGCACCATACGTCCATGGATCCACCGGATTCACGTGATAATGCTCAAATTATTTCCGGAATAGGCCGGCTGGCACCGCTTTCCCCATCGCTTCGTACCCGGCGGGAGAAGGATGCAAGTGATCTCCAGAATCGTATGCCGGCAGCAGGCGATCGGGATGTGCTGGATCGGCGGTCAGCTTGTCGAAATCAATTACTGCATCGAAGTGGCCTGGTTGCCGGATCCAATCGTTCACTGCGACGCGATCAACTTCATTTGCTGGCGCGGGGTGGTAGTAGTCCGAACCTACATACGGAAGAATCGTCGCGCCATACACTTTAATCCCGTGCGCATGCGCGCGCAGGATGATTTGTTCATACGCCGCGATCATTTGGTGGACCATAGCATCATGCTCGGATTTTGGCACCTCATTTTCGCGGGACAGCTTACCCCAGGTCATTCACTCCTTCAAGAATAATTAAGTAACGCACACCGGTTTGCGCGATGATGTCACGATCTGCTCGCGCCAGAGCGTTCGGTCCCAAGCCATCGGTGAGAAGATGATTGCCACCGATACCGTGATTGAGCACGGAAAGATTGCTGGTTTTATGGTTCGCTTGCAGTTGCTTTGCGAGAATGTCGGTCCAACGGTTGTTTCCGTTTGTGGTTGAGCCCCGGCCATCGGTGATTGAATCTCCCAGCACAACAATGGCGGCGGAATCTTTCACAGCATTCACATCAACGCCTCCGATCCAATACCAGTGCTCAACCTTCTTTGCATCTGGCATGTCGGCGGCGGAGACTGCGTCTCCATGCTGATAGTCGGAAGTCGAACGCGAACCGGGGTGGCCTGTCTGCTGTTCGGGGGGCACATTCATGTGGAGGCTGATGGCCAAATCAGAGAGAGCAGACATTGGGTATTCGATTGGGTCTGCAAATAAATTCTGCGCCCGCGGGGATGGTGACATCCGGTTTACCAGAAAATGTTAGTGGCTTGTCAGTTGCGACATCGATTTTGGGCTGCGCGGGCGCAAGCGGGCGCGCGATGTGGACCGATGTTAAGTACAGCGGTGTGGTGCCGAATGCGTCCAGACATGCACACGCAGCTTTTTTCCGCCTACTGACAAATGCACGATCTGGCGCAACGTGGCATCGCGGAGATCATCCGGGTTCAATGCGTTGTGAGGCTCGGGGATTTGCTGCGATGTGGCCCATGAGGCAACCCAGTCTCCTCCGGCTGGTTTTGATTTCGCAAAAACGGCTGAGGTGAAGCATAGTGTGACGAGAAAAATCCGCAGAGCTGTTTTCATGGGCTTGAAATGTAACGAGGATTAGACTACTGCGTCTTTGTTTGGGTCTGCAACAAATAAGCGACGAGAGCATGATCGCGGCGATGGAATCGTTGCGCCACTCAAGCACTCGGCACGTTGCGCATTATTCCGCGCGCAATGCGTCAACCGGATGCACCACAGCCAC
>CAWBXL010000103.1:0-7656 GCA_963792305.1 uncultured Acidobacteriaceae bacterium
AATGTCGGTCTAATACTTTGGCTGGTTTGGAATTCATTTGATGACCAGATGATGCCGGCGTTCGACCAGTATGAGAAGTGGGGCATCAAAGGACTCAAAATAGATTTCATGCAGCGTAACGATCAGCTGCTGATCAACTACTACTACAAGGTTTGTCGCGAAGCGGCGAAGCGCAAGATGCTGGTTGACTTCCACGGTGCGCAGAGGCCTGCGACCATGACGCGCACCTGGCCGAATTTGATCAATACAGAAGGCGTGCGCGGAATGGAGTGGAGCAAATGGAGCGCGGACTCCGAACCGGAGCACAATGTCACGTTGCCATTTACCAGAATGTTCCTCGGCCCTCTCGACTACACGCCTGGCGCCATGCGCAACGCTACGAAAGCTACTTTCGCGGCAATCAACCATCAGCCAATGGCCTTAGGCACACGCTGTCATCAGCTCGCAATGTACGTGGTTTTTGAAGGCCCATTGCAGATGCTGGCTGATAGCCCGTCCAATTATCTGCGCGAACCGGAAGCTATGGAATTCTTGTCTGTCGTCCCCACGGAGTGGGATGAAACCAAGGTGCTCGATGCCCAGATCGCCGACCATGTGCTCATCGCCAGAAGAAACGGGCGTGACTGGTATGTAGGAGCGATGACGAACTGGACTGCGCGCGATCTCGATGTTGACCTATCGTTCCTGCCAGAGGGAAATTTCACCATTGACGCGTATCAGGATGGCGTCAACGCGGACCACTACGCAAGCGATTATAAGAAGACAACCAGTCAAGTCAGCAAATCTACTAAGCTGAAAATCCATCTCGCGCCGGGAGGCGGATGGGCGGCGAGAATTCATCCCTAGGACTGGCGTTCGCAACAAGTCTCGCTTGGTGGCCCATCACGCAGGCGGAATGATGTATTGCCGTGCAAGTTCCTGGAAAGTTTTAATTTGGTTCGCCTTCCAAGCATCGTCGTAATTTAACTCACGAGCCATGATTTCCGCAGTGTGCTCCGCCATCTCAGATGCGGCTTTTGCATTCAGGAATAGCGCACGTGTACGGCGCGCAAGTACATCCTCAACCGTGCGCGCCATTTCATTTCTTGTGGCCCATACGACTTCGGCGCTGCGATAATTTAACGCCGGATGCAGTCGCTCTGCCAAATGTGAATCTTCATGAATGAGCCTTTCAATGGCAAAAGCATCAGAGCCATAAACTCCCAAGTCTTCGAATTGTTTTGGGTCGAGATGAAATCCGTGGACCTTGAGGTTTTCAGTGACCGCAACTTTCTCCGGCAAGTGTGCCAGAGTCGCCGCCTGGTTGACGCAATCTTCGGCCATACGACGATAAGTGGTCCATTTGCCCCCGGCAATACTCAACAATCCTGAGTCGTCGATGCGGATCGTGTGGTCCCGAGAGAGCGCGGCCGTGCTGTGTGCATCCCCATTGCCAACCAACGGGCGAATCCCGACAAACACGCTCAACACGTCATTGCGAGTAGGAACCTTGTGAAGATAGCGGCTGGCGGTTTCCAGAATAAAGTCAATTTCCTGAGGAAGAGGTAGCGGTTCCAGTGATACGTTGCTGATCGGAGTGTCCGTAGTTCCCACCACCGTATGTCCGTGCCAGGGAATGGCGAACATCACCCGCCCATCCGGCGTGTGCGGCACCATGATGGCGCTGTTTCCGGGAAGAAACGAGCGGTCGAATACCAGATGAATTCCCTGGCTTGGAGAGATCATTGGCGTAACTGAGGGGTCAGCCATCTTGCGAACGGCGTCAGAGAAAGCTCCGGTCGCATTGATCACTACATTGGCCGAAACTTGAAACTCGCGTCCGGTTTCGATATCGCGTGCGCTTGCTCCGTCTATAAAACCGTCGGAACCTTTTGTGAGCCCCGTCACCTGAACATAGTTGAGAGCAGTAGCACCGTGGTCAACGGCGGTTTGTATCAGGTTGATCAGAAGGCGGCTATCATCGAACTGACCATCGTAGTAAACAATTCCACCTTGCAGGCCTTCTTGTTTAATGGTGGGAAGGCGCTCCAGAGTTTCTTCGTTGGACAATAATCTTGATGAACCGAAGCCGTACTTGCCCGCGAGGAGATCGTAAACTTTCAAGCCCAGCCCATAAAAGGGGGCCTCCCACCAATCGTAGCGAGGAACAACAAAAGCAAGATCGCTAACCAGATGTGGAGCATTCTGCCGCAAAATGCCGCGTTCCCGCAGCGCTTCCATGACGAGAGGAATATTGCCTTGCTCGAGATAACGGACGCCACCATGGACCAGCTTGGTGCTGCGACTCGAGGTGCCCTTGCCAAAGTCGCTTTGCTCCAGCAGTAAAACTTGATATCCACGCGAAGCCGCATCTACCGCGATGCCCGCGCCGGTCGCGCCACCGCCGATGATTAACATGTCCCATGGGTCAGTGCGGCCCAGGGCACGGCCCATCATCTCCGGACGGTCCATCGCCTAATCCTTCGCCCAGCCTTTAGAACGCGACAGTGCTTCATTCCATCGCGCACGCAGACTTTCTACCTCAGACTGCTTCATGCGCGGTTCGAATCGCTGTTCATTCATGGGAAGAGATGTGATGTCATTGATGGTGCGCCAAACTCCGGCGCTGAGGCCGGCCAGGTACGCGGCCCCGAGAGCAGTGCTTTCTGCCATGGCCGGACGCACAACAGGGATCCCGAGGATGTCTGCTTGAAATTGCATAAGCATGTTGTTGGCAGTTGCGCCGCCATCCACGTGTAATTCGCTCAGGCTGGTTCCAGAATCCTTTTGTGCGGCATGGAGTAAATCGGCCACTTGGTACGCAATGCTTTCAACCGCCGCGCGCGCGATGTGACCCGAACTGGTCCCGCGCGTCAGGCCTAAAATTGCGCCGCGCGCGTACTGGTCCCAGTGCGGCGCACCAAGGCCTACAAATGCAGGAACGAAATACACACCGCCATTGTCCTTGACTGAAGCCGCCAGGGCCTCAACGTCAGAAGAGTTACGAATCAATCCCAATCCATCACGCAGCCACTGCACGACTGCTCCGCCAACAAACACGCTGCCTTCGAGCGCGTATTCGATTGAGTTTCCGACTTTCCACGCTACTGTTGTCACCAGACGATTAGAAGACTTGATGGGTTTCGTGCCAATGTTCTGCAACAGGAAACATCCCGTGCCATATGTGTTCTTGGTGAGCCCGGGAGAAAAACATCTTTGCCCAAAAAGAGAGGATTGCTGGTCTCCCGCAATTCCGGCGATTGCAATGCCACCTAATCCTAATGTGGTCGTAACTTCAGCGTAGCGTTCACTTGAGGCACCAACCCGGGGAAGCATGGAAGCGGGAATTTGGAAGATGCGCAGCAAGTCTTCATCCCACTGAGCCGTACGAATATTAAAGATCATCGTGCGAGAAGCGTTGGTAATGTCGGTTGCATGAACTTTGCCGCTGGTGAGTTTCCAGATTAACCAACTGTCCACAGTTCCGAACGCGAGTTTTCCGGCTTCGGCTTGCTGCCGGGCCCCCGTCACATTGTTGAGGATCCATGAAATTTTGCTGGCGGAGAAATAGGCGTCAATCAGAAGGCCGGTGCGATCTTGAATGAGGGACTCATGTCCTTGCGCTTTCAACTCATCGCAAAATTGGGCTGTCCTGCGGTCTTGCCAGACGATAGCGTTGTAAACCGGCTTTCCCGTTTCGCGGTCCCAAACAATTGTGGTCTCTCGTTGATTGGTGATTCCGATAGCAGCGATATCTCGCGGCCGCAAATCCACTTTCCCGAGTGCTTCGATCGCCACGCCAATCTGCGATGTCCAAATTTCCTCTGGATTGTGTTCGACCCAACCGGGCTGTGGGAATATCTGCTCGAATTCTTTTTGTGCCACCGCTTTGATCGCACCTGTGTCGTCGAACACAATTGCACGCGAACTGGTGGTCCCCTGGTCCAGAGCCAAAATGTATGCCACTCGGTCCTCCGCTGTTTGTTGCTAAGACTTCGACGAGAATTGGCGCAAGAAACGCCGGATGCCGAAGTCGTATACCGCTGCTCCCAGTACGCCTCCGATGAGAGGCGCTACCACTGGTACCCACCAGTCTCGAACGCCGTCGGTTAATCCATTGTTATGGAACCCGGCCACCACTGTCCATAAACGGGGGCCGAAATCGCGCGCCGGATTAATTGCGTATCCATGCATGCCTCCAAAACTCATGCCGATGGCGACCACGACGAGGCCGATCATGAGGGGAGCCATGTTCGCCCCGGGCGGAGTATTGAACTCATCGGTGATGGCAAATATCAGTAACAACAGCAATGCGGTGCCAATTACTTGATCGAGAAACCCGGCCTGCGGCAGGGAAGGGAATGCAGGGAAGGTGGTGAAAATTCCAGCGGTCTTTTCCAGATGCGGATCGACCTGTTGAAATGCCGGTAGATAATTTTTATACACAACCGCTGCGGCTGCGAACGCTCCCGCAATTTGCGCGACCGAATAGGGGACCACTTTCTTCCAGGGGAAGCCACGAAAGATGGCGACCGATAAAGTGACGGCTGGATTTAAATGCGCGCCGGAAATTTTGCCAGCGACATAGATGCCCATGGTGATGGCGAGTCCCCATCCGAGCGTAATGTTGGTGTATCCGCCGTGAATCAGTTCGCCCGGATTGTCAGTGGGAAACAGCACGACCATGGCGACTACACCACAACCGAACAGAATTAATACGAAGGTTCCAAGAAATTCAGCAATCAGTTCGGCAAACAGCCGGTCACTTTTCATGCTTCGCTCCCGCACTTGATTTCAGATGCAGACCGCGAAGTAGTCTAACAACAAATGAAAGGGCGTGGAGATTTCCTATTTGAAGTTCTTGACGATGCCACTTCCTTCGCGGATGGTCAGTATCTGATTCGCTTTTACCTGGGTAAATTTCTCAATCTTCTGTGTAGTCGGCCACTTAACTTCAATCAGATCTACAGATGCGGATTTTCCCAATCCGAAATGCAAGCGCAGATCACTTTGCGACATGACACTTGAGCCGCTGTGGACTTCGTTCATTTGAACATGTTTGCCAGTCACCACACGTACCCGCGCGCCGATGGCGGTACGGTTGCACTGCGTTCCGATCAGTTTGAGCTTGATCCAATTCTGTTTATTACCGCCGTCATTGCGGAGCAGGGATGGGACATCGTTCAGGTTCAAGATCAGTGTGTCAATGTCTCCATCGTTGTCATAATCCCCGAAAGCGGCGCCGCGGCTGGAGAATTTTTCGCTAATGCCGGGGCCCATTTGTGCTGAAACATCCTCGAAACGTCCATTCCCAAGATTTTTGTACACCAGACGCGGATTTTTGAAGGCTTCGGCCGTATGTTGCTGATCAATTTCTGGATAAACGTGTCCATTGACCTGCATGATGTCTGGCCAGCCATCATTATCAAAATCAGCGAAGCCGCAGCCCCACGCTACATAACGGTTGTTCACTCCGATGCCCGACGGAAAAGTTACATCCGTGAAACTTCCATCGCCGTTATTGTGGTAAAGGTTGCAAGTATCGTCTGAGAAGTTTGTCTTGAAGATGTCGAACCATCCATCACAATCATAGTCACCAACCGCGACGCCCATGCCGGCTTGTTCGTGTCCGTTTTCGCTGTACGCGCAACCAGCCGCGACAGCGATATCAGTGAAAGTTCCATCGTGATTGTTGTGATAGAGAATGCTCGGCTCAGAGTCTACAGCCACATAAATATCAGGCCAGCCGTCATTGTCGAAATCATAGGAGACCGAGGTGATGGAATAGCGCGGCCCAGGCTTCAGAATGCCGGACTTCTCAGAGACATCGGTGAAAGTTCCGTCGCCATTGTTGCGATAAAGAATGTTAGTGTCGGCGGGAAGACCACGCGGGCCGCACATCACCGGCATGCCTTTCCACTGGCAGGTCGGCGCGTCACCGGTCCCAGGAGTTTGTGCCGGATCGAGCTTGATGTAGTTGCACACGAAAAGATCAAGATGCCCATCGCGGTTGTAATCCAGCCAGGTACAGCCTGCTCCCCAGCGATACGCTTCAGCATAAAGGCCAGCCTTTTGGGTGACGTCGGTAAATGTTCCGTCACCGTTGTTGTGAAACAGAATGTTGTGTCCCCAGAAGCAACAGAACAGGTCGTCCCAGCCGTCGTTATCGTAGTCGCCGACGCAAACGCCAGTCTGCCAGCCGGCACGAGCCAGTTTGGACTTTTCCGTGACATCGGTGAAAGTGCCGTCGCGATTATTTTTGTACAAATGAGAGGTCGGTTCTTTTCCCGCCGGCCAATTGGCATCAAGACGATTTCCATTGGTTAAGTAAATGTCCAGCCAGCCGTCGTCGTCGTAATCGAAAAAAGCGAGACCGCTGCCCTTGGCTTCAATGATGTATCGCTTGTGATCGACTCCGCCCCAAACATTTGGGACGGTAAGGCCGGCTTCGTGCGCTACATCCACGAATGCGACGGGAGATGTTTTTGTGGGCGCAGAAACTTTTGTTTGCAGGAGAGTTGGACGTCCCCATTTCCACAGTGGCATAGTCAGTGCATCAAGCAAAGTGCTGCCGAGAACGATCAGGGAAGAGCCTAGAAAATGCCGTCGCGGTAGATTCATTTACTCGGCACCTTGGGAAATGAGCGCGGCACAATTCCGGTGCCTTCTTTGACCGCTATGATCTGGTCGATTGGCACATTCGATAATTTATCAGTCTGCCCGCTCGGCCATGTGATCTCCAGAGATTCAATCTTGTCGCGCTTTCCCAGCCCGAAGTGGATACGAGGATCGCTGGCCGACATGTAACTCATCCCACCTTTGGATTGCTCGACATGGACAAAGCCTTCCGAAGTCAGTTTCAGCATAGACCCAATGCCGTCCCGATTCGAGCGACTTCCAATCAATAGCACTTCCAGCCAATGATTAGCATTTCCTCCGTCATTGCGCAAAAGTTCCGGGTAATCACCACGATTATTGATGGCGATATCAATATCGCCATCATTGTCGAAGTCAGCGGTAGCTAGTCCGCGTCCGACGATGGGACGCATGAAGTCAGGGCCAAGCGACTCGGAAATTTTTGCGAAATGTCCTTCGCCTAAATTGCGATACATCAGCAAGGGCTCTTTGTAGGGAACTCCAGCATGATAGAGCTGAATATTGTCGAGCATCGCACCATTCAATTGCAGAATATCGGTCCAGCCATCATTGTCAAAGTCCAGGAATTTCATGGCCACGCCACTGAGGTGTTCCAAATTATTTCCAATCCCAGCGCGAAAAGTCGCGTCATCGAAGGTCCCGTTCTTGTTGTTGTGGTAGAGACGATTCAATTCGAAATCAAGATGAGTGATGTAAACATCCTGCCAGCCATCGCCGTCCAGATCGGCGGCATCAATTCCCATTCCGGCTTCATAGCGGCCATCCTCGCTCGCCGCCAGGCCGGAGACGAACGACACATCTTCAAAAGTTCCATCGTGTTTATTGAGGAATAAAAAATTCGGCCAGGAATCATTCGCGATAGCAATGTCGGTCCAACCGTCATTGTTGAAGTCCGCAAGTACCACGCCCATGCCCTTGGATTCGGGCTTGCTGACGCCCGATGCGTCACTCACATCGGTGAAAGTCCCGTCGTGATTGTTGTGGTAGAGCTTGGTCTTCTGCCCTTTGTAGTTGCCGGGA
>CAWBXL010000104.1:0-10630 GCA_963792305.1 uncultured Acidobacteriaceae bacterium
AAATTTTCGCGCACTCTGCGCATGGCCACAATATCAAAGCCGGTTTTGAAGTATCACGTGTGGCTATCTCAGAATTATTGAGCTTTGCGGTCACCGATCCAGATGCTGCTGACGAGGCCGGTATCAGCGACCCGGCCATGGATTTTACCCCCGACAACCCATTCCTTTTTACCGATCATGTATCGCGTGGAATGCAAGGAGTCTATGCGCAAGATGACTTTTCACTGGTCCGCAATTTAAACCTCAGCTTGGGCATACGCTACGACCACTCTGATCTTTTGGTCTCCGATAAACAAGTAAGTCCGAGAATTGGCGCGGTTTACTATGTACCAAAAACTCACACCGCCATCCGCGCGTCGTTTAACAAGTTGTTCATGCCACCTCAGGCGGAAAATCTGCTGATTGCAAGTTCCGAGCAGGCACGCGAGCTTTCTCCGTTTGCGGATACAGGTGGCGGCGCTGACATTCGCCCGGAAAAACTTTCCGCATGGGAAGTAGGTTTCGCACAGGAGTTTCCGAAATCACTGCGCCTGAACGTTGCCTATTGGTGGAGACACTTCACCAACATTGACGATCCCAATGTTTTGCTGGGGACGACGATCATCTTTCCCAACAGCGTGGAGCATGCACATGCTCAGGGCCTTGATGTCCGCCTCGATGTCCCCATCCGTCACGGTTTCTCCGCCTACTTCACTTACACCAACAATCAAATCGTCGAAATCGGGCCCATCAACGGAGGCCTGTTCCTGGATGACGACTTCATCACAATCGGCCCCGGCACTCGTTTCACTCCCGATCACGATCAGCGCAATGTAGCTTCATTTGCGCTGACGTATGCAGGCCGTCACGGACTCTGGTCCACTTTCACCGGAAGATACGAAAGCGGAGTACCCATGGAACTTCCAGATCTGGACAATGCCGCGTTGATGCTTTACCAGGTTCAAACCTGGTCAACTTCGATACTGGGCGCGTCAAGCCTTGGTACGTCCTGGGCTGGTCAGGAGGAATGGATTTGATCCACAACGATCACTTTACGGTAGGAGGCCAACTGGACATTCAGAACGTAGCCAACCGTAACTTCGCCTTCAATTGGGGGAATCCATTTTCAGGTACACACTTCGGATATCCGAGGCTCATCGCCGGCAGTCTGAAAATTTCCTTCAAGAAGTAAAGTTGATCCAGAATGATCGCTCGAGGGTGCGAGATTTTGTTCAAGATGTGAAATCAGCCGTCCTCCTATTTTTCCAAAACCACAATAGTGTCAATAGGGTCACGATTCTCCGCAGGCAAGTGCAGCAGCGAGCCGCCGTTCAATTTCGATAACTCAAGTTTTGTCCCGGACCCATACAGATGGGCCTGCGTGATTCCCGAAAGTTCCGGCAGGGCCAGGTATTCATCTTTCCAGTCGAGTATGTGGAGATAAACCTTATCCCCCTTTGCTGTCGTCACTCCCCAATTGCGAGGAGTGATCGGCCCGCTGCGGGTGCCGTAGATGGTCTCGCCATTTTTTTCCAGCCATGCGCCCATGGCATGCAGACGCTCCACAAATTCAGGCTGGATCTGACCAGTCGAAGTAGGCCCAATGTTCAGCAGAAAATTTGCATTGGCTCCGGCAGCACGCACTAAATAGTGAATTAACGTGGTGAGGCTTTTGAAATTCTTGTCATCCTTGTTATAGCCCCAGGCGCCGTTGATGGTCTCGCAAGTTTCCAACGGAAGTGTGGAGACTCCAGCCTTGTTAAACCCGGCAGTATTGGCGCCCGGCAAGTCTTTTTCAAACATCTGGAAATCTTCGCCGGGGAACGGCGCATGATGATGATTGCTGCCTACCAGCGCCGCAGGTTGCAGCTTGTGGATGAGCGAGTAAGTGCGGTCAAGGTGCCAGTCCGCATCAGGTTTGTCCCACATGCCGTCAAACCAGATGCCGCCCACGTCGCCGTATTGCGTCAGCAGTTCCGATAGCTGCGCGTCCATGAATCGCAGATAGTGCTCAAAGTCGCCGCTCTCAGGACGTCCGGCGGTCTTTCCCGTCTGACCGCGCGGGTAGTAATCCGGATTGTGCCAGTCAAGCTGCGAGTAATAGAAGAAGAGTTTAATCCCTTGCTTATGGCACTCTTCCGCCAACTGCTTCAGAGGATCTTTGCCGTAAGGCGTGGCGTCCACGATATTCCATTTGTTCTGCCTGGTGCCGAACATGGCAAAGCCATCATGATGCTTGCTGGTGATGGTGATGTATTTCATGCCGGCACTCTTAGCAAGCGCGACCAGTTCCGCCGCATTGAACTGGGTTGGATTAAACTGCGGTGCAAATGTTTCGTATTGGGAGACAGGGATTTTTTCCTGGTTCATCACCCACTCTCCGCGCGCAGGAACGCTGTATACGCCCCAGTGAATAAACATGCCGAAGCGCGCATCCTGAAACCATGCTCGTGCTTTCAGATTGGATTCAGAAGGAGTGTAGGTCTGAGCGGATGCCAGATTTAGCACAAATAGCAAGCCAGCCAAGATGGTGAGGGAAGTTCTTTTTGGAGTGTTCATGAGTTTGCTTAGGAAGTTTATACCCGGCGAGATTGTTACACGAACGATCTGCATGCCTTGAGCGGAGCCGCAAGTTTTTTAAGCATCATCTCCAGGGCCACCCGCTGCCCCACATTCTTTCCATAGCTTTTCCCAGTTCCATAGCCCGGATGTCACCTTGATCGGCAGAGGGTATCCGAGCTGATGCGCGAGCATGCACACCTGTCCGCGATGGTGGGCTTCGTGCGAAAGCATGTAACACAACATTTCCGGGCCAACCGTCCAGGGCCGTGCCCAGCCGTCTCTATGAAACTTCTTGACGCGACCTCTGCCACTGAGCGCTTCAGCCAGCATCTCCGTACAGCGAGCAGCGCTCTTGGCCAATCCCGCGCGCGCCTGCCGAAGCGTGCAACGGGAACGATGGAGCTGTAGCGGGACCTTCAGATGTGGAGCTGTAAGCCTGATCCACTTGCAACGGGCATTGTGCATGTGTGTGAAAATCGCGGCAATGCTGCGCGCCTTGCCGGGCGGTTTGGCGCTCCAGGCCGCAGGGTCAAGATGTTCGATGAGCATCTGATTCATGCGCTCATTGGCGGCAAAAATCCGGGCTGCGGCTCGGCTGAATTGATTATGAATCTGAGGTGGACGCGTAGGGCCGGCTCCTTACTTCTTGACCTATAGTACTTCCGATCGACGGAAACGCGGAAGTTATAGAGAGTGGTTAGCAGAGTTGCAGCAATTGATGAGTGAACGCCAAAATTTGCTGATCATAAATGCCGAGTTCGAGTGGCAAGCGTTTTGGGTAGAAAGAATAGTAATGTCTTGTCTATCACAAGGTTTCCGCTTGCTTACTATTCTTCGCAGTTCCCGTTTGACTCTACTTTGACTATTCTGGCGCAGACTCCGATGGCGACTCCAAACAACGCGACAGCAGCGACTAAGCCCTTGCTCGGATAGATTACGATGTCGTCCATCGCGCGGTGAATGCGGATTACGTACGAACATCCTTATTCATTGTAGTGGAGGCCAGCTGGCATACCTCGGCATTAATTGGTGCAGTCGGGGTACGCCGGAATGATACCGTACTACCATGTCGGAAGTCGAACAGAAATTCTTTGATCCTGAGTTGACAGCCGTGGGCACGCCTACGACCACAAATTCCTTGCAGCGTTGAAGTCCCTTGCATGCTGTGGTGATCATAAAGTTGAATCCCGATTTTGTGCACCAAACTCCCGCCGTGCAAGTAGCATTTCCCAAGGTACGGTCAATTATGAGGGCATGCGTGGGCGAAGGCAGATTCGATCCACCCGACCGGACCCGGGCCCAGCGCAGATAGACTGCGTGCGTAGCCTCGCTGCGGGTATGCAGTGGCGTACATGTTTTCCGCAGTGTTCACAGTTCGTATCGTAGCCGCGGCACTGGCATCGTTGGCAGCTATTCGGGCACGCAACAGATTTAGGAATGGCGATAGCTGCGACCATCATGATCATGCCTGCATCCATTCCGCCGGTGCGGCTGGTTTCGCGAAGAGCAGTTTCCTCGCCGTAGCCGCAAATGACCAGAGGCTGAGTTTTTCCTGTCGCTTGCGAAAGGGGCGCCGACAACTGCGGCATAGTTCGGCTGAACATCATCGCTGCCATTGCCACTGGGTCCTCATAGAACATTGCCGAGAGGCTCAATGACCCGCCGGGCGGTAGCGCAGCTAGAAAGCCTTCTGACTCGGCCAGCGACCCTCCGCTGCGGCGAAGCCGGAGCGCTTCACTCAATCGCGTATGGCTGGAGGCGATTATCAGGTATCCGTCCACAAACGCATAGTTGATGTCGAGCACTTGCTGTGGAGAGGGGATTTGAACTGCGTGATAAATAACTCCTTCCTCTTCCATTTGCCGTGTGCTGAGCTGAGCGCGGGTCAGGAGCTTGTCTAAAGTTGCCTGCACTTGATCAGGATCCTTAACGCTGAATATCGCTTTCCACGCCTGTTCGGTTTGTGCGCGACGACCTATTTCCAACGTGATCTCGCCACCGAGTTGCCGCAGCAAATCTTCTTTCAAGCTCATCTTCATGGCCGATTCCATTTGATCAACGGTGGCGAAGGAATTGGGGTTCGAGGAGGTAGCCAGGTCCCTGATTTCATCCCATATCTGCGCAGGGTCCTTGAGCAAAAAGGAAGACACCATCGTGGCTTCGGGCGAAACAAAATCCAGGCTACGCATACGCCCAGGCGCGGCCAGCCAGGAAGCGATCCCGCGGCGTGGCCCATTAAAACTCAACTCCATCTGGCTGCTGCTTCCGACGTTGAGACTTTTGTGTTCCCACACCAGGTATCGTAAGTCGGCAAATCCGGAGCGCTGGAAGAGCGGGCTGGCAGCGTCACTGACTGGGATCTGCTTCAGCACCTTCTGCATGTCGAGAGCACCAATGACCGATGCGCCACCTTCATACGTCTGTGCGATTCGTTGTCCAAACTCGGTGGAGGCGAACTCCTGGGTATTGTGATCGAGCCGGCTGTTGAAATTGCGGAGCGTGGTCAAATCGCCAGCTATGGCCATGAGCTCGGGGCGAACCAGAATTACTGCTTGTTGCTCTGCGTCCAGGTCCTTTGCAGTGGCAAGCTCTTGCGCGTCGAGAATGCGCATCTTGGGTGGCGGTTTAGTCGCCGATTTCGCCAGCAATTCCTGAAGAAAGGCTTTTAGTCCCGGTTTATGCACTTCCGCAAGAACCAGCAGGCTGGGCTCCTTGCGGTTTTCGTCCGCACCTGACACCAGGATTTCATCTCCCAGGTATTGTGAAAGCTGGTAAATCTTCTCCATGGAATCTTCAATCACAGGAGCGTTCTTGGCCACGTCACCCTGATGCCACCATTGGCGTAGTGACGCGTTCTCCTGCAATTCTTGCTGGAAAATTTTAAATGCCTGATGGGAAGCCTCGCCATAATTGGGGACCGCAAGGTAGAACACTGTAGATTTCGGCAATAGGGGAAGCAAACGGCTGGGCCCGCGCGAACCCGGAAACTGCACCTCACTCTGGATCTTCTGGATAAGCTGTCCAAACCCAGCCATAACCTCGCTATATTTACCAATGTCCGCTGGTAACGGCTCGTCGGTTCCACGTTTAGCTGGTGTTTGTGCAAATCCAGTTGATACAAATAAGACCGCTGCAATGGTTAAAGCGACTCCCTTACGGAAACAAGCAAGAAATAGTTGCTGTCCCAACGGGCGTATGTGTCTCATTCGACTCCTCCCAGGAGTTGAAGAAGGTTCATGATAGATGTCGAGTTACTAATGCACCATAAATTTCCGGCCATGGATATTGCGTATTATGAGTCCAGTAGGAAGAAATGAAAATTAAGGGAAGGGAAGTCTATATTTATTTTGCCGACGGCATGGGACGCTCCAAATTTCCCTAGCCTCGTGTCGGCAAAATCCTCGGCAGTACCGGCACCGGGAGGAACTGGGACACCGTGAACAAGCTGCTGGAGATGGCGCAAAAGATGGAAGGATAAAGAATGCGTCAGAGCATTGTTTCTGATGTTTTGCGGGTTGTTATGGTGTCTGCCGCTGCAATCTCAATCCGCAGCAGAGTATCCGCGCACACCGTGGGAGGCTATTCCTATCCTGCATCGTATGACGCCGAGGTTGCCGATTCCCGATGTTCACCGTGTCCTGTTTGAAAACCAGAACATCATGTTCCTCGAGGTCGCGAACCCACCAGAACTCGACGTTCACATGCACGGTCATCCTTATGCATCAGTGTTTGCGCGCGACACTGGAAGTGGTCCGGGCGTAGCTGGAGTTCCCTTGGCCGAGTCTCACCTCGACCCCACCAGCCCATTTGCCGGCAAAGGATGGGGGCAGGGGGGACCGCCTTCAGGTTTGCAGTTTCCGCGCTGCACGACAGCGCCTCCCGAAGCGCCCCATAAACCGATCAATCACGGCGATGTGCCGGTGCATTTTTATCGCATCGAATTCCGGCGGCTGGACGGAGATGATTTTCGCACGCACTGGAAAGATTGGTATCCGTGGATGTTGAAGTCTTTCCCGCCTTTTACCAATCCGCAGATGGCATCGGATTCCGTGCAGGCCGCACCCAACAACTATCAACTCCTTTACGAGGATGGACATGTCCGCCTTCTAGAAGTCACTGTCCGTCCCGGCGAAACTACCCCTGCACATACGAATCTGTACCCATCCGTGCTGGCATTTAATAACACTACGGTTAATCCGAAGGACATCGAAGACATGTTGATCGTCGCGGTGACCACCGGAATGGGCCGTAGCTCTGTGCCGGGACAAGGTCCGGCGCCAAGTGTTTTCCACATGAACGCGCCGACCTGCACGACGGTCTCTCCTGGACTCCCACACAAGATTCGCAACAACGGAACCATTCCATTGCATTACTACCGCATCGAATTCAAGCGAGTAGATGGCGATGACTTTCCATCGCACTGGCGTGAGTGGTATCCGTGGATGAAGTACATGAAGAACATGCGCTAGATTCAAAGAAAGGATGGAGCCATGAAGATGAAAAAGTACGCCAGCTTTGACGATTACCTGGCTGACCAGCCGCCGAAGAACCGCACGATCATCCGCGCCCTACGCAAATTCGTGAAGCGCGAGGCCCCCGAACTCGAGGAGTCGGTGAAATGGGGCAACGGTTGCTGGGTGAAAGGGAAGGCGTTTGTCGCTTACGTGTACTCAGCGACCGACCACGTCCAGTTTGGCTTTGTTCGCGGTTCCTCATTGAAGGACCCGAAAAAACTTCTTGAAGGCAATGGCCAGTATGTAAGGCATGTCAAGGTGCGCAAGACTTCCGACATCGACGAGGGCATTTTCAAGGCGTTTCTGCGTCAAGCGGCGCGCTGATCGGCAGCATCCGATACTTTCGCAGCAATTCGTAAAGTACAATCCCCGCCGCAGTCGCGACGTTCAGCGAGGTCTTTTGGCCGAGCATGGGAATGCGGACGTGAGTGCCAGCCATTTCCAGCAGTTTCGGTTGGAGTCCGTCGACCTCATTTCCAAATAGAACACAGACGGGAAATTTGGGCTGCCATGCAAACAGATCCACCGAATGCAGACTGGTCTCAATGGCAGCGATTTCATATCCTCTGCGACGCAATCCCTCGGTCATCTGGATGGCATCCCAGTCATGCTCCCACGGAACAATATTTTCAGCGCCTAGCGCAGTTTTTGTAATCGCGCTCTTCGGCGGATGGGCGGTAATCCCGGCGAGGCACAACTTTTCTAATCCCACGCCATCCGCAGCCCGAAAGAATGCGCCGACGTTATACATGCTGCGCACGTTGTCGAGCAGAACCGTGACGGGCAGACGGAGCCCTTCATACCCGACACTTAGCAAAGCTCTTTGCCGAATGACGCGCTCTCCATTCGCTGGAGCCTCAACCGCGCTGAGAGGAAGGTCCTGATCGCCCATAAGTAGTCAGCTATCAAAATATCATTGCCAGCAAAACCAGCGCACCTGCTTGCCTCAATCCGCAGACAGATGAGAGCATGCATTAGAAACTTCCACGGAGAAAATAATGCCTGTATACACAATCAAGCCGCTCGAAACCGCCACTGCCCTAAACACCGGAGGCCGCAACGGCCATTCAGAAGCCACCGATCACTCGGTGAGCGTAGACCTTTCTGTGCGCAAGGGAATGGGTGGGCCGGGGCTGCCTGGCACGACCACGCCCGAGCATCTGTTTGCCGCTGGATACGCTGCGTGCTTCGGTGGAGCGCTCGACTTCGCCGCCAGCCTGAAGAAGATTGATGTGAAAGGAACTATCGTCACCTGCACGACATCCATCGGTCCGCGCGAGGATGGCAAATATGGTCTAGCCGTGAAAATGCATGTCAAAGTCCCTACCGTGTCCACCGAACAGGCCAAGATGCTGGCGCAGGAAACGCATGAGATCGTTTGTCCCTACAGCCACGCCACGCGCGGAAATATTGAGTTCACCCTGGAAGCTGAGGGCAAGTAATACCGTGTAAGGTACAGGCAAGATCACTTCATATTGCTGATCACTTGACTGGCGGTGTCGCTTGATTTCTTCAACATATTTGAGAGTTCCTGCTCCATCTTTGATCGGCGGTCCATATAGGCTTGCATACGCGTTTGGGTTTGGCTGGACAAATCATCCGTGCTGTCTTTTGCGTTTTGCAGCTGAGCGAGAATCTGCTGCAACTGCTGATAGCTGGGCCCGGTCGTCGCGACCATTTGGGCCGACTGTGAAATTTGCGGCATGGAGCCCGCCAGCTTCTTCATCTCGGCGGAAAGCGATTGGCAACTCGGCGTCGTGCAAATCTCGGTCGGCTTGGTGCCACCCGATAATGCGTCACGATTCACCTGCTTAATCATTTCATCCAGCGCCTTTTTGACGGTATTTTGTTTGTTAGCTTCTTCAAGGAGCTGCTTGATGTCCGCATCCTGATCTTTTGCCGCTTCCATCATCACCAGCTCAGCCATCTCGGTGATGTCTGTCCCGGGAGGCAATTCTGAAAGGCCTCCATTCGAAGAAACAAAGTGTTCACGCACCTGCGCTTCAATCTGTGCAGCGTCCGGCTGAGGCTGTTGCTTGATCGTCTGTGCTTGCTGTGCCACCCAGGATTTGGCCGTTGGCTGAAGAGCACTACTAAGTTTGCTGAGTCGCTCGGTCAGTTGCGGCGAAGTCGTAGCAGCCGCGCCTTTGCGGAAACTCCACTTGCACACAGCGGTTCCGGGTAGGCCTGCGGGCTGCATCGGTCCAATGCCTCCGCTAATGTCGGTGGAACTTGTGCCGCTTACGCTGGTGCTTGTAACAGAATCCTGCACCAGAGGAAACTGCCACTCATACACAGCGAATGTTTGTTGACTGGATGGCTGCCGAAGGCCTGCGACCGCCGCTTGTGTGGTAAGAGGTCCCGCAGCGTTCGCTCGCAGCTGGCCATGGTACGACTTGATGATGAGCTGCTTGTCGGAGGCGCGGGCGAAAATGACCAGTGGCGCGGCCATAGGCGGAACATTCGCGCTCCACTGTATGCTAGTGCTTTGCGTGCCCTGAACATCTTGCCTTCCGCCTTGCGCAGTGACACTCCAGCTGGCCGGATAAATACTCAGGGAACCGGTATCCTTCGGCGGGCCGGTGATCGTCCAGGTCTGGAGCTCCTGATGCGTGTAGTTCGGAGTCTGCACCGTGAGTTGACACTGCATTGAGCCTGTCCATGCGGCGTCTTGTGCCTGCACGAATGGTCCAGCGGCCAACAGGACCAGCAAGAACAATCCATACCCCAAGCAAGAAGTTCGATGGCGCCATTGTTGCATCGGTTCCTCCTACACTATGGAGAGGACGAATCTCGGCGGAAGTATACCTTCTGTACAGATTTTCCCGCTACTTCGGGCAGGGAATATCTTTCGTAGCGCCCGACTTATCATTCATGTCACGGTCCGTGCAGGTTTCGTTGGAAGTAATACCGGCTTCCGGATGTTCGGGATCGAATCGTTTCACGACATCTTTGATAATCGAGTGCCCGGCTGGCGCGGCCGGATACATTTCAAATTTCGCCAACGCCCGCTCGCCATTCGCCAGTTGCAAATCGTCCATCATGGGCTCGAGCGTGAGATAGCACGACTCGTAAATCGAAATCTGCGGCGGCTTGATCTCTCCCTGGCGATCAAAGGTGAACAAGATCTTTGCACCCTCGGTCCCCGCGCCGCAATAGGACATGGCAGACTGTGGGCCGCGTGATGGACCGCGCACATCGAGAATCATATAAACCACGTTCTGTTTTTCGGTGAGGTATTCTGTTTTGACCGTGTCCACTACATAAACAAGAAAGCGGCCACTCTCATCCGGCACGCCGTAGTTGTACTCCATCAACTTCTCTTTGTAAGTGATGCGTACTGTGCTCCCCTTCCAGTGCACCCGTACGAAGGGCTTCTCTGCCGCGAATAGCGTGGAGGTTGCGAGAGCTAGGAAAAGGATCCAGCGGGCCATGAATGAGAGCGTATACAAGGATTGTGGGGATTTATAGTTACCAAGGGTAGGCCAATGTGTATGAAGTAAACCAGCGTGAATCGCGATGAGCAGTAAAACTGGGAACGTTCCGTCTGTCCCCAAGTTCTCTCGCATCCGATA
>CAWBXL010000105.1:0-40131 GCA_963792305.1 uncultured Acidobacteriaceae bacterium
CAGGAATGGGTCATTCCGACCGTCGGGGCCGAGTTCGTCTGGCGGATGGAGGACCTGCTGGACCTGTACGCCGAGCCCTTCGACCCGACCCGCCCGATCGTCTGCTTCGACGAGATCGAGCAAGCAGTTGGTGGCCGAGACCCGCATCCCGCTGCCGATGGAACCGGGCAACCCCGAGCGGTTCGATACCGAGTACGTCCGCAACGGGACCGCCAACCTGTTCCTGTTCGTCCAGCCGCGCGGCGGCTGGCGCCACGTCGAGGTGACCGAGCGCCGCACCAAAGCACGACTTCGCCCAGTCAGATGCAAGCGACCTGGTCGACCGCCACTTCCCGGACGCCACAGCATCCGCGTCGTCCTGGACAACCTGAACACCCACACCCCGGCCGCGCTGTACGAGACGTTCCCGGCGGACGAGGCGCGGCGGATCCTGCGCAAGCTGGAGTTCCACTACACCCCGGTCCACGGCAGTTGGCTGAACATGGCCGAGATGGAGTTCTCGATGCTCTCCCGCCAATGCCTCGGCCGCCGCATCGCGGACCGCGACACCCTCGCCACCGAGGTCGCCGCCTGGGAGACCGCTCGCAACGAGCAGCGCGCCACCATCACCTGGCAGTTCACCGTCGATGACGCCCGCCGCAAGCTGCACCGTCTCTACCCCTCATGATCAGCGTGGCGGTGTACTAGTTCGTCAGGGCGCGAGGACACGTTCAAGGGAAGGTAGGTTCGAAGTGAAAATTGCAGTCGGGCTTGAGCCCGCCGCGCTCCTGACTTACCATCCAGCCTACCTTGCCATCGGCGGTTTGCACCTTGAACCACGGCGATCCCGTCGTCCCCGGTTCACTCCAGCCTATCACGGTAACTCTATCTCGGGTTGCAATAGTCCGACGTAATCAGAGGAAGCACCGGGCTTTCTTCCACGAATGCCCCGGTCGCTTCTGTCACTCTGCAAGGAGTACCCTCCGGTTTGGCGTCGGCGTTCCCCGGAATTGCGCTCGTGGGTGGGGATTGGGCAGCTGGGCTCGCAGCAGCGGCCGGAAACTCGCAGCAGCGGCCGGACTCGCAGCAGCGGCCGGACTCGCGGTCACGATAGGTTGAAACAGCGTCACCGGGCGTCCTGACTGAATCAGAGACAAGGAGGGACCTGCTTGACCAATGGTGAGTCCAGGACATGAAAATAGGAGTAATCAGCGCCGACTACGACTTAATAATTCATCTTCAAACGAAACAGCAATCGGCTGACGCATCAATATTGAGTCTCTCACGCGCCACTTTCTGCCGTCGATGAAACCAATACAGTTCTCTTCAGATTTATCAGATGGACAGTTTGACATTTGAGTAGTCCAATCAGCGTATCCTTCCAATAGCTTAGACAGCGTGAAAACAATTTGATCATCCATATCGAGTATTCTGTCAAATTCCTCCGCTTCTTCGAGCCTCAGTTGGCGCATGTTGAAGGTTATGGCCCTGAGGACTCGCTTAGAAGAAGGCTCTTTAACATTTTTGTATTCATCCAAGAAGAGTTCTGTGTATTGGACGGCCAATGCGGATTTCGCGTTAGCAGCCGCACTCTCCCGCGCTATCTGAGCTTGTTGACCCGTAAACCAAGCTGTCAGGAGAAGACCGACGGCTGAGAGGAGCAAAGGCACGGCGAACTTCTCCACCCAGGGGTTCAGTTTAGGGGCCAGATTTGACCATGACTGCCTCCACCATCGTGAAGCCGAGTTTGATCGAAGGAAGTCAGCGGCACCCGCACGATCGTAGCTCTGCGCCTCTCGTGACGGGGCAGAGCATGAATACCCCTTCGCGCGCCCATGCTCGGAGTTTCCCTAGTGCGCCAGTCACCCACGGGACAGCAACGGCGGCGTGAAGGCCGGAACCGTCCGCACCTTCGACTGATACTCCACCTTCAACGCTTGCCGACTGGCACCCCCGCTCTTCGTCCTCGACCCATCCGTGGTGCGGCTTGCGAGGTCCGCGAGGTACCGTCAATGGCGAAATCAAGATCAAGGAGCCGGCGGTGTAGACGCTCGTACTTACGGGATAGCCCTGAACTTTCCCGCCGTTCTCCCTTCATTCCTGCATACAAGTCCGTTTTTGATCTCGGCAAGGCGGCCGATCCATTTGCGTTCATCTTCCTTTTGTCCGTTCAGAAGCCCCACCTGTTTGGCGCGCCAAACCGCCTCTGAGCCCACCACTTCGCCCGTGAAGCAAGGTCAACAAGGTCTGCTGGTGGAGCGCGGCGAGAATCTCGGGAGTGACCTGATCTGGTGGCACGAGGTGCATGTCAAGGAAACGCGGCATGATGTCCTCATTCCACCTGCACTTTGACGCAGATGGTGACTTTCCGTCGCGAGGCAGCGATGATCGCACATTCAGTCATGATTACGTGAGCCTTCACTTGAATTTGGAGGACATCGTCTGAACGTTTGCCGTGCACTTGGCAGCTGGATCGACCGTGAGAACAGCACCGTTGACTGGTGAGGTGGCAGGCCAAAGATCGGACGTGCTCGGGGAGGCGGTACGGGTTTCACGGTCAAATGGTGATGCGCGTCACAGCTGTGGCCTGGATCGGCCCGAGTACTATGGTGCTGACTCGGCCGCAGGATGGCGGACGAGAGTTCCGTGATGCAACAGCCGGGCTGCAGTCGTCAGACACCGCCCGGGCGGGACCGTGACGGGCGCGAGGAGCAGATCGGACAGCTCGACGCAGCCATCGCGGCACAGGAGACGATGCGCTCCGTCCTAGGAGACGCCGTCGTCGAGGTCACCATGGCAGCCTTGCGCACCAGCTCGACGCCCTTCGGGCGCCGCCCGCGATGGACGAGGATACGTCGGCTCAGCTGGCCCGCCTGCACAGCTACCTGCCGAAGGAGCTCGGCGACAAGATGCGGCGACCGTCCGGCATCGAGCGGGAGCGCAAAGAAGTCACGGTCCTCTTCGCCGACATCGTCGGCTACACCGCCATGTGTGAACGCCTCGACCCCGAAGAGGTCGTCGCGCTGACCGACGAGGTGCTCAAGGAACTGGCCGAGGCGGTCTATCAGTACGAAGGATACGTCGACAAGTTCATCGGCGATGAGATCATGGCGGTTTTCGGCGCGCCGATCACCCACGAGGATGACCCGGACGGCGCTACGGGCGGCGCTGTTGATGCACGAGCGGATCGAAACGCTCGACCGGCCGGGCCGGCCGCCTCGGGCGGCCCGTCACGCTCCACACCGGAAATCAACACCGGGCCGGCTTGTCGCCGGGAGCGTCGGTTCCGATCTGCGGCTGACGTACACCGTCAACTGGGCGATACGGTCAACACTGCCGCGCGGCTTGAAGAGGCGTCGCGGCCCCGCCAGATCCTTGTCAGCAACGTGACCCACCGCCTCACCCAGGCCGCGTTTGCGTTCCGCCCGCTCGACCCGATCCAGTTCCGGGCAAGCGCGAGCCGATGATGGTGTTCGAACTCCTGCGCGCCCGGCTTGTCCCGAGCACGTCGCGCGGGCTGCGCGAGCTGGCCCCGGCCTTCGTCGGGGCGGGAGCGCGAGCTCAGGCAGCTCCGTGCCGTGATGGCCCGGCTCGTCCTGGGCCACGGACAAATCGTGACGGTCAGCGGTGAGGCTGGCATTGGTAAGTCCCGCCTCCTGGCGGAGCTCCGAACCGAGATCGGCGACAGCGCCGCTGGCTGGAAGGCCGCGCGTTCGCCCACACGACGTCCCTGGCTTACGCGCCGTTCCTCGACCTCCTGCGACGCTCGGGGGGCATTAAGGATGACGACTCCGAGTCAGTGGTGCGATCCCGCCTCAATGCAACAGTCGAGGGCCTGTTTCCGGCAACCCCGAGGCTCGGGCGATCCTATCCAGCATGCTGGCGATGCGGCCGACTTCCGAGGAGGCCGCCTACCTGTCAAGGCTGCCGGTGAAGCGTTGCAGCGGCGCCTGTTCGCGCTGGTCGAGGACCTGTACCGACGCCTGGCATCTGAGCGCTCCGACCTGGCTCGTGATCGAGGACATGCACTGGGCGGATCCCAGTTCGATTGAGCTGATCCACAACCTGCCGCCCCTCACCGAGCACCTGCCGCTAGCGATTGTGGGCGTCTTCCGCGCTCAGACCGACGAGCGACCGAGCCGATGCAGGCCATGGCCGACCGACACGCAGATCGTTCCACCTGCCTCGCGCTCGCGCCATTGCCCGATGCGCGCAGCCTGGAGATGGTCGAGCAACTGCTCGCGACGAAGGAGCTACCGGAGTCGCTCCGGACATTGATCGTCAACAAGGCCGACGGAAACCCGTTCTTCGTCGAAGAGGTCCTCCGGGCGCTGATCGAGCGTGGCGCGCTGATCCGCACCAACGAGGACGCGGGCTGGATGGCGACGTCACTGATCGAGACGGTCGCGATCCCGAACACGTTGCACGGCCTGCTGATGTCTCGCCTGGACCGGCTACCGGATCAGACGAGATGGGTAGCCCAGCAGGCGTCAGTGATCGGACGAGTCTTCCTGTATCGAGTCTTGCTGCGGATGGCCGAGAACATGCCCGGGGATCGACGCCGACCTGGGGCACCTCGAGCGGGAAGAGTTGATCCGTCAGCGCGTCCGCGCCTCGGAGATGGAGTACGTCTTCAAGCATGCGTTGACCCAGGAGGTCGCCTACCAGAGTCTCGTCGCGCCGCGCCGACGGGAGCTACACCGGCGCGTCGGCGAGACGATGGCGGAGATCTTCGCCAACCGACTGGGCGAGTTTCATGGCATCCTCGGCGAGCACTTTCTGCTCGGCGAGGTCTGGGAGCGTGCGTTTAGCCATCTCGACTTGCCGGCGATGCCGCCAGTCGCCTTATGCCCACGGCGAGGCACGAGTGCATTTCGCTCGGGCGCTCGAAGCGCTGGCGCAGCTGCCCGATGGTGACGAGACTCCACGCCGGCGCGTTGACACGACCGTCAAGCAGGTCAGCGTGTCACTCATCGCCGATGGTCCGGTAGCGGAGCCTGGAGCGACTGCATGACATCGAGCCACTGGGCGGACGCTGCCAGGTCCGGGACGGGACATCCGGCGGCGATCGCCTCCGCCTGGGGCGGGTCCACGACCGGATGGGACGTGCTCACTACCTGCGCAACGAGCTCCGCGAGGCGATCGGCTACTACCGACAGGTGCTCGCGTCGGCACAGGACCTCGGTGACGAGGACTTGCTGGCGATCCCGTCGATCTTGATCGCCCGGGTGCTCGGCGTCCAGGGCCACTTCGGGAAGTCAGGCTGCCTCGTCGCCCAGGCGATCGGACCGCTGGAGCGGGCGGGCAACTGGCCGGAATGGGTTGGGCGGCCGGATTCCTCGGTCTGTCACTTTGGCCGCGCGAGGCCAGTATGTAGCCGGGGTGATCGAGGGGCAACACGCTCGCGAGCGGGCGCTGGAGACGAATGATCCCAACTGCGATCGCCGCCAGCCAGATCCTGTCGTGCGGCGTCTAACTCGGCGGGGGCGAGTTTCAGCGCATGCTGGAATCAGCATCGGCCGCCCTGCACGTAGCGGAACAGGCCAGCGACCGCCGGTACATCTATCTCGCGAAGGCGCTTGCAGAGTTGGGCCGAGGGCCGCCTGGGGCACCACCAGGTTGCGGTACGCAGATGGCGGAGGCGCAGAAGGTTGGGCAGGCGCTGGGCGGCCGGTGTCTGCTCGCCGACTGGTTCGCGGCGGCCAGTGCCGAGCGGGCGATCGGCGGCCGGCCAGATCGAAATGCCGTCGCTGGCGCCGAACGGGCCGTGACCCTTGCGCAGGCGGTCGGCGGCCTGTTCGCCGAAGGGTTGGGCGCAACGGACCTGGGCCGAAGCGCTCGCCGCATCAGGTCGGGTACCCTGGGAAGAGATCGAGCCACACCTGACAGCCATGTTTTGAAGCTTTCAGCGCGGGCGACTGCCACGTTGAGACGGCCCGCACCCACCTGAGCTGGGGACTCATCTGTCACGGCCGCGGAGACGCGGACGGGGCGCGCGAGCACCTCCAGACGGCAGCAGTCCGCTTCGAGATCGCCGGGCTGGCCGCCGAGCTTGAACGAGCGCGAGAGGCCGTGGCGGCGATCGCCTCACCGTGATCGCACTCACCTGGAGGGGCCCAACCGTGACCATGCCGCGCCGGGAAGCACGAGAGGCCAACATTCCACCGAGTAAAACCTAACCAGTCATACTCGCCGACGAGGACGCCGAACGAACCAATCTCCACGACGAACAACCGAAGCAGTTCTTCGCGCTGATCACGGGAGGCGCGTGGAACGTCTACTCCTGCAACATCTGGCCCGAGTCGGCAGAGACCGACACGGACAGCCAGGTGGCGAAGCTCGATCTCCTGGCGGAGCTCCTAAAGTTGCAGCCCGGCCAGCGGATTCTGGACGTCGGCTGCTGGGCGGGGCGGTCCCCTGACGTACCTGTGCAAGACGTACGGCGTTCGGGGGGTCGGGCTGACGCTCTCCCGACCCAGAAGCGCGCCGGCGAGGAACGGATCGCCCGAGACGGGGCGGACGTGCAGATCGTCGAGAGCCACTGGAAGGACTTCGAGGATCGGCGACGGTTTCGACGCCGTCCTCACGGACGAGGTGATTGTCCATTTCAACGATCTCGAGCGGCTTACTTCTCGAAGGTGTACACCTGGCTCCGACCGGGCGGACGGATGCTGAACAAAGAGAACTCCATTTCACCCGTCGGGAGTACGGTCACCAGATGGGGCCGGCCACATTGTTTGTCAACGAGATCTACGGGACGACCGGCAACTATCGAACGCTGGCCGAGGAACTGACCCTGGCCGACGAGGCCGGCTTCGAGGTGGAGATGGTGACCCAGATTCCGAACGAGCAGTATCAGAAGACGATGACCAGGTGGCTCGCGAACATGGAGCGGCACCGGGCGGAGCTCCAGGATCTGGACGGGCCTGCCTACTTTCGACGTTTGGCTCCACACGTATCTCAAGATCGCTCGACGGTACATCGTTGGCGGCCAGATGATGACACTCGACGTAATCGTGTACGCGAAAGCCGTCCAGAGCGTTCGGCAATCCGCTCAAATGGGTAACACCACCGCTGAAGATGTCGCGGAGTTTACCTCACCATTGTGATGAAGTCACGCTGGGCGAGCTTCGTGCTTTATCGTGAAGTCGGGCAACAATCTGAAATACGGAATCTGCATGATCCACATCATCGAAGGTTAGTGGTCGGGGTGGGTTGTTCTTACCCCATCGGAAATGTCCAGTGACAGGACCACCAAAACTAATACGACCATTGCCATCCGGTCGAACTTGCTTGTCCACCAGCGAAAGGTGTTCAAAATATGCGCTTGTTGATGATTTACTTCTAATTCCATTTACCACGATTAGCGCTCGCCGATTAGTCAGCGCATAATAAGTCCGCTGTTTCCTCCACCTCTCGTAGAAAAAACGCCCCCAGATCATGTACTGACCAACAAGGACAAACGGTGTACCCCAAATTAATCCGAAATATTCAAAAGTCTGGTTGGGTTTATTAGTCCAGATATCCCAGATACCAGACGCACCTAAAAGCCAGAAGATGGCGAAGCCACCCCAAAGAAAACTGAAGGGAATGAAGCCCCAGTCTTCAGAATGAAAGATAATTGCGGGATTGGGCCGACCTGTCCACTCGATCATTTCACTGGACAGTAATTCAGAAGAAAATACTTCGGTTGATACCAGGGTTGTTATCGCATGCCCTCGCAAATGAAATTTCGCCGATTGTAACGTAAACCTGCCATTCTCAATCACAAAATTAGTTGTCCCTATCATCCAATCGTCTGCACCTCCACACTAAGCACCGCAGGCAGATCCCGCACAATCGCATTCCAGTTATCTCCACCGTCAGCCGAAGCGTAGACCTGGCCTCCGGTCGTGCCGAAATAAACTCCGCACTTATCCAGCGTGTCGACGGCCATGGCATCGCGCAGAACGTTTACATAGCAGTCTTTTTGCGGTAAACCGCGCGTGAGTGGTTCCCATTCGTTGCCGCCGATTTGCTCCTGAACACGCGCAGCTTGCCTTCGTGCACGTAGTGTTCGCTGTCGCTCTTGATGGGGACGACGTAAATCGTCTCCGGCTCGTGCGCGTGCACGTCGATGACGAAGCCGAAGTCGGTGGGCAGGTTGCCGCTGACTTCTTTCCAGTTGTCGCCGGCGTTGTCGGAGCGCATGACGTCCCAGTGCTTTTGCATGAAGAGCGTGTCCGGACGCTGCGGGATGCATGGCGACGTGGTGCACGCAGTGCCCGACCTCGGCGTTCGGGTCGGGAATGTATTGCGAGCGCAGTCCGCGATTGATCGGCTTCCAGGATTTGCCGCCGTCGTCGGTGCGGAAGGCGCCCGCGGCGGAGATGGCGATGTACATCCGCTGCGGATTTCTCGGATCAAGAATAATGGTGTGCAGACACATGCCGCCCGCGCCCGGCTGCCACTTGGGGCCGGTGCCGTGTCCGCGCAGGCCGGGGAGTTCGTGCCAGTTCTCGCCGCCATCGGTCGAGCGGAACAGGCCGGCGTCTTCCACGCCCGCGTAAACGGTGTCCGGGATCGGTGAGCGACGGCTCAAGATGCCACACCCGCTTGAACTCCCACGGATGCTGCGTGCCGTCGTACCACTGATGCGTGGTGAGCGGCGCGGCGTCTTTGTTGTAGGAAAACTTGTTGCTCTCGCCTTTGGGGAAGCCTTCGGGCGATTTAGCTTCTTGCCCCGCGGCGTGCCGGGCTGATGCCAGGTTTTGCCGCCATCATCGGAGCGCTGAATGATTTGTCCGAACCAGCTGCTCGATTGCGAGGCGTAGATGCGATTGGGATCTTCAGGCGAGCCCTTGAGGTGATACATCTCCCAGCCCGCGAAGTGCGGGCCGGAGACGTCCCAGTTTTGACGCTTGCCGTCGGAGGTTAGGATGAATGCGCCTTTGCGGGTGCCTACCAGGACGCGGACTGTGGACATGAGTGATCTCCGTTAGTCGAGTTGGACTGTGATCTCGTTCTTGGGGTTGACGACTACTTCAGTACCTATCTTGCATCCTTGCTGGTTACATTTAATCTTAGGTGCACAAAAATCATCATTGCCATGTTTAATACGGATTCTGTATTTTCCGGGACCAACCGTACCGAAGTTGTAGTGACCAGCATTGTCTGTCGCGAGTTGTTGAACAATCTTGCCACTGGAAAGTAATTCAACCTCTAATCCCGGCAGCGGAAGCTGTGTGGAATCTTTGAATATGCCCGATAAGACTTGTGGTCGTCCAACATGAAATTCTTTGGAAAGAGCGCAAGTCCGCCCATATGCATGTGCAACCACGAGAATAAGAACGACGAACAGTGAGAAAGTTTTCATATTTTTTATCGCACTGTTTCCCCTTGTCTTTCACCCCTTTGGGGCTTGCCGTGTCTTCTTCTGACCCAGGGCGAAGGGCAAAACCGGCCCTTCGCCCTGGGCTGTAATCTTTCGCCGCTTTGCGGCTGGGCTGCATTATTTCTGCTGCCGCATTGGCTTTCCTGCTACTTCGCGGCTTTTGGCTCGGCTTCTTGTTCAACCGTCACATGGACGGGTGATATTTGTCACATCTCGCTGCCATTGTAAAGCGCCACAATGGCACAGCCCCGAAGGGGCAAAAGAATACAGCCCAGGGTGAGGCGCGCTCTTTGCGCCTCACCCTGGGTACAAGAGCAAAACAACCAAGCCCTGAAAGGGCGAAAGAAAATGCCCCAAACCTGCGGTAACGTCGTTGTTCATCTGATTTTCTCTACCAAACAACGACTGCCGCTCCTCATGTTGGACATCCGCAATGACGTATTCGCTTACCTGGGCGGCATCGTCCGCGAAATGAGTGGCGCGGCGCTCATCGTCAACGGCATGGCCGATCATGTTCATATGCTCATTCGTATTCGTCCCGCGCATTCTATTGCCGAAATTGTGCGTGTCATCAAGACCAATTCCGGTAAATGGATTCACCGTAAGGGCCATACCAAATTTGCGTGGCAAGCCGGATATGGTGTGTTTAGCGTCAGCGAATCCAACATTTCCGCTGTTACCAAATACATTGCGAACCAAGAGGAACATCACAAGAAGCATTCGTTTCAGGAGGAGTTCGTTGCGTTCCTCAAGAAGAACCATGTTACGCATGACGAACGATATATCTGGGATTAATTTCTTTCGCCCTTTCAGGCCTTGTCTCGTCTCTTTGTTACCCAGGGTGAGGCGCAAAAACCCGCGCCTCACCCTGGGCTGCATTCTTCCGCCGCTTTGCGGCTACTCGGTCTTATGCTTCAATGGGCATCGTGATAGGGCGTATTCTATTTCTCCGCCGCCGCTTTCATGTTTGCCAGACCAGCTTCAAAGTCTGGCCCGATCATCTTGTCCATGCTGACGAAGACGGTCATCACCTTGGCGGGAAAACCAACCGGGCCGGCCATCGTCCAGGTCACGGTCGTTGAATTGCCGTTAGGCAGAAGGTTGAATTGCACATCATTGCTGGTTTCCATCGGCTTGATGAAATCCAGCTTGATTGCAATCTTCGACGCAGGAACAGACTCGGCAATTTCCATGCGGCCTTTGCCGGCCTTACTGTTGCCATCCCACTCGTAGACAGAACCGGTGCCACTCGTTGGGCCGCTGAATGTGCGCTTCATATTCGGGTCGATTTTTTCCCACGGCGACCATTGCGGCCAGTTGTGATAGTCGTTGATAAGCGGGAAGATCTTTTCCGGCGTGGCTTGGATGGTGGCGGTACGCTGAACGCTAAAGCTGCTTGGCTTTAATGCTGCAATGATGAGGATGACCACTACAATCAAAACTAGAACTAAGACAATTTTTTTGAACATACTTTCTCCTATCTCGCTCGTTTCGCTTTTTTCGCCACCTTGGCGCGTCGCGATGCGGGGATTTTACCAATCCGCGGATCGCCAGCGTGAATGAACTCGCAGGCCCGCAGTGCCGCTTCCTCAAAATCTGGCGCATCGGCGGGCAGAAGCTGCCAGCCAGTCACCTTCTTTCCCAGCACGATAATGGAACGCATGCTGGGGAAATCCTGTTTCAAGCTTTCGTGATGCTCAAGCGTGGTGGCGAGCCACATACCGTCATCTTCCGCTGTCGCATCGCGCTTGTCGCGCAGGACGCCAACGATTTTGTCTCCTACGTAAATTGCGAGACAGCCAAACATGGGGCGAGTCTCCGGAGAAATCGTAGCCAGCGCATCCAGCACAAACTCATGCGGAACAGGCTTACGTGTTTTGACCGCGAAGGCCGATTCATCCCTCGAAAAATTCTTGCGACGCAGCTTCGGCATAAAGGTAAAGATTAATTCATTTTCTGCGGCGGTATTTTTGCTTTGACCGCTTTGTCCTCAGGCACAGGTATGATCACGATAGCGAATGGTGTCCCAGCGTCGGGAGAAACAAAAGGCGCCATGCTAGCGGGATCATTCCTGCCCAGCATTTCGTCTGTGTAATACGGCGCATAAACCATCATGTGTGGATGCCAGTGTCCGGCAGGGCCTACGTTCTGATCGGCGGACCACATGTAGGTAAAGGCCGTCGTTTCCATCTTTGGCAATTCACCGAGCGCATAAGCCATGGCGACTTCACGATTGATGGTTTCGACATCTTTGCCTTCGAGCCCGAGCTTTGCACAGAGCTCCTGGTATGGCAAAACCGTACGGCTGGCGACCGGGTCATAACAGATAGGCGCGCGGATCTTGCCGTTATATTCCGGTTTGCGTGTGAAAGGAACGGACCATCCGCGCATAACGATGCAGGTGAATCCGTTGTCTCCTTTTACTGCTTCTTTGTATCCAGAGCTGCTGAGGATTTTTATAGTGGCGCGAGAAGAAACATTGTCAGGCGCAGCGCTTCTTGCCAGAGCGATCTCGGCCTCTGGAGCCATCGTGTATTCCTTGGGATCGTAGTTCGCCTGCGACCAGGCCGAACCAACACAGAGAATTGAAAGCAGGGCTAATGCAAAGCTTTTCATTTTTGTACCTCTTGCGTATATGAGTAAATCCCCCGCCCAAGCGGAGCCCATTCGACTGCGCTCAGGGCAGGCTTTGGACGGGGCACCCTTTCGAGTCGTTTAAGCTGCTTTTTTCGTCTGCTGGCTGCGCATCTGTTTCATGAATCCGCGCATCGCCTCGATATGCCCCGGCGAGTTCTTTTCGATCCAGGTTTCGTAGCGCTTGGCAGCTTGTTCCATGTTGGCGAGGAAGCCGTTGTAAGCCCACTGCTCGCGCATCTTCGGAACGACAGCTTTGCACATCTCCCATACGCCGAAAAATTCGCCGCTGGTGGAAAAGAAAAGTTCGTCGTGAAGCAGGCCATAGTTGAGAAGCGTGCAAGCTTGTTCCCAATAGCTGAGAACCATGTTGGCAAGCGCGCCGTTTTCGGTGCCCGGCGATGCAATGCGCATAGCATCTTCGACGGTTTCGACGTGATAGTTCTTGAAAAACCAGTCACGTGCCTGGCGCAACTTGGCCTCGCGCCGTTGATCGTAGATTTGCAGGTGAAGCTGAGCTTGTTCGTATGTAGGTTTGTTATCCATTGCCTTCTCTCCTTAATAATTGGGTTGATTTGTTTTTAGTCGAAACGGTCACTGGTATATCGAACGGGGCGTTGCAAAATCGACAGCTATCCGCAGTTCACCATCCAGGAGATGCCGAATTTATCGTCAACCATCCCGAAACCCTTGGCCCAGAAGGTCTTATCGAATGGCATGGTGATTTTTCCGCCTGCGGCCAAAGCGTCGAAGATCGCCTTTGCCTTGGCAAGATCGCTCTCCTGCACGGTTATTGAGAAACCCTGTGGTTTTTGATATTTATCCGGAGGGCAGTCGGAAGCCTGTAGTTGAAAGTCGCCTACGGCTAGCGTGGCGTGGATGATTTGTTTGGCAATTTCAGGCGGCGTGTGTGATGCGGCTGGGCTTTCGCCGTAAGACATGATCATGGTGATCTTTCCATCCAGACATTTTTCGTAGAACCGCATGGCCGCTTCACACTGGCCGTTGAATAAAAGGTATGGATTAATTTGCATGACAATTCTCCTTTGAAATTAGCGCCTAAACTCCGCTGGCGGTTCTTCGATGGGGCGGATTTCCAACTGACCGTCGTAAGAGGGGCCCAAGTGGTCGATGTGCAACTGCATAAAATCTCTACCAAACTTTAATGCTTCCTCTTTCCCTGAAAGATTGAACATAGCGTAACCGCCAATCAACTCTTTGGTTTCGGCGAATGGACCGTCGGTGACCGTCAGCTTGCCCTTGGTCACGCGGATTCGTGTCGCATGCGATGTTGGTAGCAATCCTCCGGTGTCAATCAATTTGCCTGATTTAATCGCATCTCCTACGAGGTTGACCATGGCGGCCACCAGTCCAGCATCAGGTCGTTTGCCGGCTTCGTAGTCTTTGGTTGCGGAAACTAGCATCAGATAGCGCATCTTTTGTTTTCTCCATTCGTAGGAATGCTGTTATTTTTTCTGCTTCTGGGCGGCGATTCTCTTCTCCAGTTTGCGAGCATCTTCAATAACCTGGCTGTCGCCGAAGTCTTCTACCTCGAAGAACTGGCGGATCTCGATCGCGGTTTCCGCGCCGTCCCCGTGGGGGTTCGGTGCTTTTTTTGCCCAATCGATTGCTTCCTGCAGCGACTTCACATTGATCACCCAAAATCCGGCGATCAGTTCTTTGGTTTCGGCGAAAGGGCCCTCGATGACGCTGACCTTTCCATCTTTGGCAAACTTCACGCGAGCACCTTTGGAGCTGGCCTGCAGACCAGCTCCATCCAACATAACGCCGGCGTTTACCATTTGTTCATTAAACTTGCCCATTTTGGCGATCAATTCTTCGCTTGGCAGTTTGCTCGCTTCAGAATCCTTGCTGGCTTTTACGATCATCATGAAACGCATTGCAATACTCCTTAAGATTCAATATTAGAGAGGCGTTCTATTGACCCAACTTGCTCTCACTGGTAGATCGAACGAGGAAGCAGAATATCGACAAGCTAAACATTTTATTTCTTGGGATGAGTTTTAGCTCAGTTGTGAAACTCGGAATTTCCCGCCCAGCCAAGCCGCCGGCAGTGCGGTAATAACCAACGAGATGGGATACCAGCGGGGGCCCATTGTTGCTACATGATTCCAACTGACAAGTACGCCAATAATACTTAGGACAAGACCTATATAACCGCCGATCATGGCGTACTGCATGGGTTGAGACGGTGCCAGCCGTGCGGTAAGGTAACTTCCAACCACAGCGTACAGAGTTCGGTAGACCGTAGCCGCGAGCAACATGGAATCAGACATGCGCTGACCTACCGGTGGAGCGAGTCCAGCCAAATGCACTACCACGTCAGTTCCAACGGAAAGGATAACAACCACGACAAATCCGGCAAACACAGCTAAGATGCTGCGTCCGATTTGCCGTGGCGCCCGTCCTTCTATCGCTGAAACACTACTCATAGCTTGTTTATTTGTTCTCCGCGTGACAGCATGAATCCGATTTTTCTTCGGCCTGATAGCGTCCGGAGGGTAGCATAACTCCGCCTGCATTGTAGCGATCATGATGGCGAACCCAGTCCGACAAATCGTGACGCGGCCCGGTTTCGTTGCGGCCTTTGGGAGCGATATCGAGGAAATTATAGGTTGAAATAAAACTTTCTCCACCCCGCGCGTAGCTTGAATAGGTGTGGAAGATATTGCCGGTCGCGTCTTTGTAAAATACGCTGACGCCCGGCATCTCTTCGCCAAACGGATCTTGCATGCCGAAGTTGTAATAGACCTTACGTTTGCTGACTTCGTCTTTCTCGAATGACACGTGATAGTCGTAATTAAAATCACTGCCGTTCGATGAGAGCCATTTAAAGTTCCAGCCCATCCGCTTGCGGAAAGGCTCGATCTCAGCCAGCGGGGCGCGTGAAACAACCACGAGAGACACATCATGATGAGGCAAATGCAGCAGGGGACCGCTGAGGTGATCAGAAAGAAACGAACAGCCAACGCAACCTTCGCCCCAGCCCGGACCAAACATGAAGTGATAGATAATCAGCTGACTGCGTCCCTCGAAAAGATCAGACAGTGACTGCTTGCCGTTCGGGCCATCGAACACATAGTTCTTGTCTACTTTCACCCATGGCAATGCGAGGCGTCGGCGGCTCAATTCATCGCGCAGATGGGTGAATTCCTTTTCTGTGGCTAATAGTTCTTTGCGGGCGGTGAGCCACTCGGCCCGAGAGACAACTTTTTGATTTTCAGCCGTACTGGTAGCCATGAATGTGCTCCTTATGAGTGCTTAGTTAACGGGAACCCATACTTCCGTGTCGCCCGAACCCGTTTGTGGATTGAATCCAGGGCCGTAGTACTCGACCATGATTGGCAATTGCTGGTCACGGGCGATCTGGTCACCGTGCTCAGCCATCCAGTTATCCATGATTGCCATTTCGGTTTCGTGGAGTTTTGAAACGTGATCGTGATGAGAAAACTTTGCGAAGCGATGTACTGGAATACTTACGCGAGTGAAGTCTGCTGGCGCTTTAGCATTTTCGGAAGCTTCGACTCCACAAAAATAATGAATACTGTCAGGTTGGCTGCCAGCCAAAACTACGCCATACGCAACACCCATATTTTTTCCCGACAGTGCAGGGATCTGCGGAGCAAAACGCTGCCATTGTTTCGGAATCTCAGTTCTAGTTTTCGAGTTGTAACTCTGTTGTAGTCCCACAAGCTGGAGGGGCTGGCTGGTCTCGATGCGCGGAGTTTCGAGTTGAAGTTTAGCCATGATTTTCTCCTTTTGGTCAGGCAAGTTTTCGTTTTGCTGTTCAGAGTTCTCATCGCTGGTCATGCTTTGTTTCCACATAAAGGCGGTGAGTCCGCTGCTTGAAGTCAGACCGAATACCATCGCTGCTACATTTGCGATGCATATTAGACACATACGCGCCTCCTGTTTAGTGAAGTTTTTATTGCGGTAGCCCGGAGATCTCCATGATCGGGCGAATTTCTACCGTCCCCCACTTTCCTGCGGGGATAGAAGATGCAATGTTGATGGCCTCATCGAGGTCCTTGGCATCCACCAAAAAGTAGCCGCCAAGTTGTTCTCGGGTTTCGGCGAAAGGCCCGTCTGTGACCAGAGGTCTGCCTTCGTGCATGCGAATACTGGTAGCCGTGGACGTAGGGTGGAGTGGCGAAGCCCCTAAGAACTTTCCCTTAGTACTTAGTTCTTGGGCATAGCAGGTAGACTCGGCGTAACATTTGTCGCGCTGTTCCTCGCTCAGGCTCTTTTCGTCCAAATAAATCAACATCATGTATTTCATGCCATCTCCCTTCACGAGTGAAACGAATGAGGAACTGCTAGATCGACACGTTAGCAGAAAAAATTTTAGTTGTTTAACAGGGACACGGTGTTGCCGCGCATGTCCAAATTAGCCTGCCTCATACCGCCCGCAACTTATTGAGCCACATAGTCGAATCACCTTCCCGACAGGATGGCATTCCATACTTTCATTGGTACATCGAATGAACACCCGCAAATCGACACCCCTCGCAAAAGATATTTACAATGAGGAGTGCCGTTGGACGCCGCAGCCGCTGTAGAAGAAGTTTACCGAGCCGATTGGGGGCGGATCGTCGCTACCTTAATCGGGCTGGTAGGCGACTTTGACTTGGCGGAAGAGTCTGCACAGGAAGCATTTACCGCGGCAGTCGACCAATGGAAACAATCAGGCGTCCCTGAATTTCCGCGGGCGTGGATCATACAAGCCGCCCGCAACAAAGCCATCGACCGCATACGCCGCCAGGCAAATCTCGCACAGAAATTGGAAGCACAGGGGCCTCCAGTTGAGCCGACGTTTGAGCCGAATTACGATCCCGAAGAAATTCCAGATGACCGGTTGCGGTTAATTTTCACTTGCTGCCACCCCGCACTCGCGGCTGAGGTGCAGGTGGCGTTGACGCTGCGAACTTTGTGCGGCCTTGAAACGGATGAAATCGCCCGGGCTTTTCTGGTGCCGGTGCCAACCATGGCGCAGCGGCTGGTGCGCGCCAAAAGCAAAATCCGAACTGCCGGAATTCCGTATGTGGTGCCCGGAACAGAGGTCATGGCGAAGCGGCTTGATGCCGTGTTGACCGTCATTTATCTGGTTTTCAACGAAGGCTATGCAGCCACGCGTGGCGGACCATTGATGCGGACCGATCTTTGCGCAGAGGCTATACGTCTTGGGCGATTGGTACGCGCGTTGATGGGCGCGCAGGCTCCATCGGAAGCGACTGGTTTGTTAGCGCTTATGTTGTTGCACGATGCCCGCCGCGATGCGCGGCTGAATGCGGACGGAGACTTGGTGGTTTTGGAAGAACAGGACCGTAATCTCTGGAATCAGGCGCAAATTGCCGAGGCGATCCCCCTAGTCCGCGGAGCCTTTCGTGGTGAAGTGGGCGCCTACACAGTGCAGGCCGCAATCTCCGCGCAACACTGCCAGGCCGCACGTGCCGAAGACACAAACTGGCCGCAGATTGTTTTGCTCTACGATCTGCTTGAGCGTATTCAGCCTTCGCCGATAGTATCGCTGAATCGCGCGGTCGCTTTGGCCATGGCGCAAAGGCCTCAACCTGCACTGGAAATTATCGACAAGCTCGCCGCAGGAAATGATCTCGACAAATACCACTTGCTGCACGCGACTCGCGCAGATATGTTGCGGCGCCTTGGATCATTTGAAGACGCGGCCGACAGCTACTCTCGCGCATTGGAACTAGCCACCAACGAAAGTGAACGCCGCTTCCTCGAGAAAAGGCTGCGGCAGATGCAATCGGCTGTGGTTTCTTAATGCGAGTCGTTTTGAAATACCTGCACTAGTGCCTCGTCCAATACCGTCCAATATGCACTGTGCCGTAGTGACTTGCTGTTTTCTATCCATTGATCCACGCAGGCGGTTTCGCCAAGTTGATCTCCTGCCAGTGCAATAATTCCCCAGGGAAATTGGTCGCTACTACGATCAAGCCAGATATTTCCGTAGAAGCTCAACCAATTTCTAAATGACGCTTTTGCATCTCCAGCAGGAGTTGGCAGCTTGAACAGCCATGGATAAACCTGCGCAACAGCCGCGGGATAAAAAGTGACTGGTAGAGGCCGTTGAGTGGAGGCCACGAAGCGATGGTTTACCGATGACCACATGCGGCGGACAGTGGCCCGCGCGAGATCGTCAGCTTTCTTTTTATAGTCGAGACTGAGCTTGGGCTGACCCAAACGATGGTTGGCCGCAGCCACCACTCGGAATAAGTGATACACCTCGACGTTGTCCATCAGCAGGCAAACTCGTAAATCATGCGAAACAAAATAGAGTCCAGTGTTCTTGTCGCGGAGGCTTTCCAGATATTTATTGGCACGCATCGCGCTGTCTTGCCAAGTTGCTGGCAAGCCTGACTGCGGTGCCAGGCGATACAACAATTCCAACCACACGGCGAGTCCGGCATCATCCGCATCGGAAGGCTTACAAGGAGACCAGTCACTCCCATCGGATCTGCAATAACGCTGAAAGCGTCCGTCGGAAAGTTGGTGAGCCATAAGCCAGGGAATCCAACGTTCTGCTAAAACGCGAACATCCATTCCACTCTCATCCGCCAGCGTGAGAGCACGGTTGGCGAAATATGGGTCTACGAAATTGCCGTGCTCGTTGACTGTGATCGCGCCGTCGGGGGTTTGGTAGAGGTCGAGAGCAAGGATGCGCGACGATGCTTGACTGGCCCCTGATAACAGCACGATGAAAACCATAACCAAGCTTGACGCGCGCCAAGAGTTAACTGAGGTTGTTAAGCCTCTACTTGCTCCATCTCGAGGAGCGCCTTTTTCCGTTCTATTCCCCAACGGTAGCCACCCATGTCCCCATTTTCACGAACTACACGATGGCAAGGTATCGCAATTGCGATCCGATTGGTAGCGCAGGCTCGGGCCACAGCACGGGCTGCGGTAGGGCGGCGGATTGCTTTTGCCACTTCGCCGTAAGAACGGGTTGCGCCGAAGGGAATGGATTGCAAATGCGTCCATACCTTGCGCTGGAAAGCCGTCGCCTGAATATCCAGCGGAAGGGCCGAATGCAGTTTGTGGCCGTGCATCTGGCGAAGAAGATTTTGCTCCCAGGTGCGTAATGCTGCATCATCACGACGACGAATGGCAAAGGGAAATTCATGTTTGAGTCCGCTTTCCAGTTCTTCATCTGAATTTGCGAACTGGATCGCACAGATACCTTTATCGGTAGCGGCAATCAACATCCGTCCCATGGGAGAGTCGGTGCAGATGTAACGAATAGTGGCAGCCACCGCGCCGCGGCGATACTTGTCTGGAGTCATTCCCAGTTGCGAAGCAGTGCGCTCATATAAACGGCTGCTGGAGCCGTATCCCGCGTCGTACATGGCGCGAGTTACCGAATGTCCGGCGCGTAAGTTTTCCTTCAACTGGTCCATGCGGCAGGAGTCGGCATAAGCGCGGGGTGTAATTCCCAGCACTGCCTTGAACGTCCGCTGGAGATGGAATGGGCTCTGGTGGAACTCACGCCCTAGTTGCGCCAGCGTTACTGGTTCGTCGAGATGACGTTCGATGTAGCGGCACATGGCCTTGACCACATTCGACTGCGCATTCCCGATAGCTTTCGGGCGGCAGCGTAAGCAGGCCCGGTAGCCTGCCTTTTCAGCTTCCTCAGGTTTGCCGAAGAAAGCCACATTTTCCCGGCGTGGCCTACGGGCGGCACATGAGGGCCGGCAATAGACTCCGGTGGAAGAAACCGCAAACACAAATTTGCCGTCCTGCGACGAGTCGCGGCCCAAGACCGCCTGCCACTGTTGGGTTTGGTTGATTTTTGCCATGTCTATCGTTTCTGCAAAGTTGAGTATCGCATTGGTTGTCATGGCCATAAAGTAATCCGGGACCGTGGCGTGGACTATCCGGATCTTGCGGTTAAACTGAAATACATTGGATATGGCGAATGATGAAATAGTCGCAATGTGGGTGGGCGGGGAAATTGAACTGAATGCCGCGCATCCCGCTCCCGAATGGCAGAATGCAGCTTCGGTTATTTTCCATAAAGATTGGCAGGGGCAAAACTCCGATCCCGCGCTGGAAACCCAAGTACGCGCACTATGGTCGCCGGACATTTTAAATCTGCGGTTTGAGTGCCACTATCAAGAACTGTTTTTATTTCCTGATTCAGACCCAAATGGCCGCCGCGACCATCTTTGGGACCGCGACGTAGCAGAGGTATTTCTTCAGCCCGATCCGACGCGTGATCGTTATTACAAAGAATTTGAAGTCAGCCCAAACGGCATGTGGGTGGACCTGGATATCTTTCCCGGTGGCCGGGCTGATCTGCAAAGCGGTATGACCCGATCGGTAATTTTAGACGAAGCCTCACAGATCTGGACCGCAGAGCTGGCGATTCCTATGCAATCGCTGACCGAGAACTTCGATCCCAAAGCAATCTGGCGAGTAAATTTCTTTCGAGTGGAAGGAACCAGGGAACCACGCCGTTACATGGCTTGGCGGCCAACGCTTTCACCTCAGCCTAATTTTCACGTGCCTGCCGCGTTCGGACGAATGAAGTTTGCAAGATGAATATCTCGTCTTCTAGTATCTTTGTGTAATGCCCGATACAGTTTAAGCGGCATACAGTAACATGTATTTTCTTTTGCTTCCCGGAGGATGGTTCGAATGAAATTTAGCGCCCACGCCACAGCTGTAGTATTCGCCTTATGCATTTCGGCAAGTTTTCTGTTTGCTCAGTCCGCAAAGCCCGCGGTCCTCACCGCCGCCGAGCTGAAACAATCTGTTCCATCCGTTTATTTCTTCCGCGGCCAGTCGGCCACAGTGCAAGTCCGCAATGCAGGAGGCCTGCGTGTCGGCAAGGATTCCCTGGTGCTCGCCGCGCTGGTTGATACATCCGGTTATGCCCAGGATGTGCAGCAGAAATATCAGGGCTTGTTCATCACCGAAGTAAAACTCAACATCGGTGGCAACCAAGCTCGCGCCGGGAGAATATGGATTCGGCTTCAATGCAGATGGGAAGTTCCGTGTACTGGATGTTGCCGCCAATGATCTGCTGGCAACTGACATTAAGAGCGATGACAGCCTGAAGCGTCCGGTACCTTTGAAACTGGTGGAAGAAGGCGGCGAATACCGGCTATACGCCGGCAGGAAGTACGTTGTTATAAAGGTTGAATAAGCCGCAGACTGCGGGGCTCAGTGCGGCAGAGGCTGCAAGGGCCCCAGCACCAATTTCACTCCCGCACGTTTCCGCAATTCCAGAAGCAATGCCTGCGCGGCATTCTGATAAGTCTTATTGGGATCCGACGGATCAGACCACACCGCGTCATAAACAATCTGCGACGCATCTTTTAGGTCCATGTGCAGCGCAGCTTCCATCACGTCAACACGCTCTTGCAAGTGGTCATAGCAGCCCTGGCAAATTGCTGCGGAGACGGAGTTGCCGAGATGGTTCTCAGCCAGAGTGCAGTTATGCGCGCCTGGCGTCGGCTTCGACATCTGACGCGGCAATATGCGATTTGAAATCACGCAGAAAACGTTCTCGCTCTTCTTCCAGGGCGATTGGGTCAGGCAATTCCTCTTGCGGTTGCCGGCGCAACAGGAAGAGTCGCCGCTACCGGCGAAACTCTATCTTTGGTCTGGCATACCGGGCAAGCAGATAGATCAGCCGCGTAATAAGTCTTGCACTTGGCGCAGGGCAAACCATAGCCAGTGCGGCGTGGGCCGAACTGTGCGGGCACGCCTGCTACGGTATGAGGATCAAGTGCTGCCGGAGGAACTTGCTGTCCATTGCTCTGTAGACGAGGTTCGCTGGAGGCCATAGTGGAACTCGCTGGACTGGCCGTCCGGTGGGCCGGAGGCTTTGCAGTCACTATGGCAATTCTAGGTGTACTCATGCTCAACTCGGATAACACGTAGGTACAGGGTTGGCTATAGGCCTTTGGTACATGGAAGGAGAGTTACCTCCTAATTTGGGGAATAGAACACCCCAAAAGTGGGCACACGAAAGACGGTAAAAACCTCGACAGGTTTTGAGAATTCAGGGAAATTTCAAACGACAGACGTACCCGTTGAGCTATTGTCGTTGTTCGTTTCACCCAACAATTTTTATTCATCGCATAAGTTTTGGCCAGCAATAATTAAAAGATGTGGAGCATTGTTTGATTAAAAATCAGTTTTGTACTTGTTTTGTAGCGGCTGGCCTTATCGTACTGAGCGTTTCTTGCGGCGGCTCGCCGAGTTCTACTGTTGTCAATGATCCTCCTCCGGTGCCCGCCGTTTGCGATCCTAGTCAGGCGGTTGAAGTAGTCTCGGCCACAATCCAAAATTCAGGTTTGGGGACCCTGCAAAACTATGCCGTTGAAGTTATGGTCGATAAAAATATTTTTGATTTTTCCCCACATCCGCGGACGGTCGCGATCTCGCGGTTTGGGACGCGGCCAGCAAATCGCCTCTCCCCTTTTGGCTCGAGTCTTACGATTCACAAAATGGCAAAGCCATTGTTTGGGTGGAGGTGCCCAGCATAGATGTTGGCGCCTCAAAAACTGTTTGGATCACAAGCGGGGCAATTCCCCATTGCTCAACACAACTTAGCAATGGCTATGGAGTATTTCCCTTCTTTAGCGATGTGCAAGATGCCAATCACTGGTCTACTGAAAACCATCTCGACGTGACCAACACAATCACTACCAACCCAATTTCTGTCGGAAACCGGCAGATCATTGTGAGTGATGGGACCTATAACAGCACCCCGGGAGTGGCGGAAGCCGCGAATGGTGACTGGGTGCTGACTTATAGAAAAGGTACAGGTCATGTGAATGTACCACTCGTAATACTGCGCCGCAGTCAGGATCAAGGCAATACATGGGGACCAGAAGCTGCATATTGGAACACTTCGGGGCCTGATCCTGCACTGGTTCGGACCCCCGGTGGAGATCTTGTCATTGCCTTCGTCAAGCTCGATCCCAACAGTGTTGCAGGAGCTGCGTACAGCAGGTCTATAGACAACGGATTGAATTGGGCGCCATTTAGATTTTTGGACCAACCGGTTGATAACACTTCAGCATTTGCTCCAACGTTGTTTACGAGTAGTTCAACCATGTATGGCGTGGGTTATGGGCCCGCGAGCTTTGATGCCAATTTCTCTCCATTTTTTTGGCAATCAACGGATGACGGAGTCACTTGGGCAAGATTATCTGAGCTTCGGAATGTTGGCGATCCAGGTGTAAATGAGACAGCAACCGCTCAAACGGGACCCAACCAGATATTCGCCCTCATGCGCGCCGATGACTCGCAACACACCTATGGCCGCTATTCCTCCGATCAAGGTTTAACTTGGGGGCCCATACTCTCCTACACCACGCAACTGGGCATTATTCAAGGGCCGCAGCTCATCCAGGCAGGAAATGCATTGTTGCTGCTAGGAAGAGAGTCTATGCCATCGTCCTCACCTTCCAATGCTGTTGGATTGACTCGGCAATTTGTGGCCTTCGTCTCATATGACGGAGGGCAAACGTTTGATCGCGGAACTCTCCTGGAGTCTTACACGGGTTTAACCATCGACGGCGGCTATTCGTGGCCCCTGCTATTGCCAGACGGAAGTGTATACGTCGCTTACTACGCCGACTCGCATAATCTGCGTCAACCTGATATGAAATCTCTAGTAATTCACTTTCAACAACCGATAACGACTGCCAGCAGTGCATTGCATATTGTCAGCCAGGTTGAGGCAGGGCGCGCCAGCCAAAATATCAACCTTGCGGCAACGAGATATTCAGTGGAATTTCGCTTTCAATCAAAGGAAATTGCGGCAGGGTCACAATTTTCCGTTACAGCAACTGGACAGAACTCCGCTGGAGGAGCAGCCACTCTGATTAATTGGGAGTTGCCTTCGGTCCACGCTGACGATCCCACAAGCATTTCGGGTTTATTCGCCAACAATCAGTTCGTGCCTGTTTCAAGCTCCTTTAAATATGGTCAAACCTATCGGATACGAACTTTCGTCGACGAAACAGTACAACAGCAAGAAGGGCAATTGTTAGATCCATCCGGAACCGTGCTAAACACGAGCGGAGTACTGCCTCTGGCGCAGGGAGTGTCCGGCCATATTTCCAATGTGACAATCGGAAACAATTCCAGCCTCCGAACTACGGACACTTTGCTGGATTTCATTTTTGTGCGACAACGGGCTTCGGTTGAACCGCAAGTGACGGCCTCCCGCCTTCATTAATTAGCAGGAACAAATTTGATGCATACCGGCGCGAGCACTTTTAATTCGGTGCCGGTAGGCGTGAGTTTGCCTGTAGTTGGATCAATCGCGAACTCGACAATATTGTCCGTGGCTTGATTGGCGGCGAGGAGTCGTTTCCCCGATGGATCAATCTCGAAGTTGCGTGGTGTTTTGCCTTTTACCGAAACGTGTTCGACGAATGTCAGGGTCCCCTTAGCGGGGTCGATTGCGAAGACAGCCAGGCTGTCATGTCCGCGGTTCGAGCCGTAAAGAAATTTTCCACTGGGGTGCACCACAATTTCCGCCGTCGTGCTTTCTCCTGAGAAATCTTTAGGAAGTGTGGAGACAGCCTGCAACTCTTTCAGTTTGCCGCCTTTTGCCTCGTAAGAGAATGCAGTGATCGTAGAAGCCATTTCATCGATCACATATGCAAACTTCCCGTTGGGATGAAATGCCAAATGACGCGGGCCGGCTCCGGGAGCCACTTTCGCAAACGGTGGATTATTGGGAGTCAGCTTTCCTTTAGTCGCATCAAAGCGGTAAACGAAAACTTCATCCAGCCCCAAGTCAGCGTTCAACGCGAAACGGTTGTCGGCAGAAAGGTCAATCCAATGGGCGTGGGCTTTTTCCTGACGATCTTTGTTCGGTCCAGAACCTTCATGCTGAATAAAATCCGAAGCTTCTCCCAGTCTCCCGTCTTCCCCAACAGGAAACACTGCCAAATTTCCGCCTGTATAGTTGGCAACGAGTACGAACTTCCCGGTGTGGTCAAGCGAGATATGGCACGGGCTCGCACCACGCGATGCCACTCGATTCAAAAAAGTCAACTTTCCTGTCTTCGTATCAATGGAGAATGCACTGACAATGCCACTCGACTGGCCCTGATATTCATCGGTTTCATTCGCCGCGTACAAAAACTTGTGATTGGGCGATATGGCAAGAAATGATGGGCTCGGCGTTTCCGCAGCCAGACCTAAATCTTCAAGCTGGCCGTTCGCAGCATCGTAGCGATACGCATAAATTCCCTTGCTGCCTCGCACCGTATAGGTGCCCACAAAAACCAAATACTTGTTGGTCTCAGCAACAACGATAGAGGAACAAAAGATCAGAAGAAGGAAGTACAGGCTGATGCGGTGCGCGAGTTTCATCTCCTCCATGAAAACCTATCTTGCGAATATGCGCAACTTGGAAGGGACGTGAAAATGCCTACTGTAATTTCAGAATACCCTGATCAATCCGAGCCAATGTTATATCGCGGCCCAAAACTTCCAAGGTTTCAAACAGTGGCGGTGCATTTTTTCGCCCACACACAGCGACACGGATAGGCTGAAACATTTGCCCGGCCTTTAGGCCTAATTCCTGTGCAGCGGCGCGGAGGGACTGGTCCAGCGGGTCGTGTTTAAACTCAGTTTGCGCCAGCACTTCTCGGGCTTTTATCAGGGCTTTTTTGGCCATGGCGGCATCTCCCTTTTGCGGGACCAGTTCTGCCGGGTCGTAAGGTGGGAGCTGAGCGACAAAGAAAAAATCCGCCGCGATAAGCACATCCCGTAGCAGCTTGATGCGCTCACGAATGAGCAGGGTTATCTGCTGCATTTTTTCCGGGGTGACATTGAATCCAGCTTCGCGCACAATTGGCAAAAGCCGCGAGCTCAATTCTTCTACCGGCAATGCACGCAAATGTTCGGCATTCAGCCAAACCGCCTTGGGATCAAACCTTTCTTCCGGCGTTGCCGCAGGCTCTTTGAAGTTCACCACTGCGTTTGCGCGATTGATTCCCTCTAAGGAAAAAATGTCTGTCAGTTCCTGCCGGGACAGCAGTTCCCGGTCATTTTTTGGAGACCAACCCAACAAGCACAAAAAATTGATGAAGGCTTCCGGCATAAACCCGGCATCGCGATATGTGGTGACACTGACGACCGGGCCATGACGGCGCTTGGAGAGCTTGGTACCGTCGGGGGCAACTAATAAGGGAAGATGCGCAAATTGCGGTGGTTTTGCCCCCGCCGCTTCAAAGATCAAAACATGCTTGAAGGTATTGGAGAGATGGTCCTGCCCGCGGATGATATGGCTGATGTTTAGATCGGCGTCATCGGCGCAGGAGGCCAAATGATAAGTTGGCATGCCATCACTGCGGAGTAGCGCGAAATCCTCGATGTCTGCGTTGGCTTTAACTTGTTCTCCGTAAACCGCGTCATTGAATCGGACTTCCTGTCCGTCCCGTGGCACACGAAACCGCAATGCAAAAGTCTCGCCTGCGGACGCACGCCGCTCACTTTCTTCCACAGGAAGATTTCGCATGTCTGCGTTGAACAGCCAAGTGCCTTGCGCACCGGATTTCTCCGTATCGCCGGTGTGAGCGGGTGTGAAATCCCGGTAAGCCAGACCCTTTTCAAAAATCTGCCACGCCATTTTGCGGTGTAATTCCAGTCGCTCGGACTGCTTATATTCTTCGTCCCAGTTCAATCCCAGCCACTTTAGGCCTTCGAAAATGGATTGCACTGATGCCTCGGTATTGCGTTCCACATCGGTATCGTCAAGGCGAAAAACCATGGTTCCACCGTTGTGACGGGCGTATAGCCAGTTAAAAATGAAGGTTCGGGCGCTTCCGACGTGCAAAAACCCAGTAGGCGAAGGGGCAAAACGAACTCGGATTGGGGATAAGGACATTCGGATAACCAATTGCCGATGTTAAAGTTACGGAGAATCAGGCGTCAAGGGTATGATCTCGTGCCAGTGATCAGTTACCGGACTACGTTACTTTCGGTCATTGTTCTTTAGATAGTTCCTACTATGGGAAGCCTATTGTCTGTGTGAATGGCGTATGAAAACATGTGCCTTGAATCCCCAGGAACTCGGCGCTTCCCCCAGGAAAGCGTGGAGTAAGACCAAACCATGAATCACGTCGCTACCAGTATGGTTATCATACCGGGCGTTGTTGCCTTGCTGCTGTTCCTTGTTTTTAGCTACCTCTACGAACAGAGCCGGCAGCAATATTTCCGCGCCTGGCAGTTGGGCTGGGGGGCCTACACTCTGCACTTTGCCCTGGATGCCTGGGCGATCTTTGGGACAGTTACCTATTCCAGCTCGTTTGCTACGCAGGCTCTGCTAGTGGCGATGGGGCTATGCATTTTTATTTCGACACGCCTCATGCGCGAGCGCTACCGGTTCCGCTGGTATGACGCGGCGATCGTGGTTACAGGACTAGGGTTGGTCTGGTGGAACCTTCACCGTCATATTCCTGTCGCGATTTCTCATGAAAATTCCGGCCCAATTGTATTGCGCATGGAGAACTGGCTTTCCCTGTTGCTGGCCTATTGTGCATTCGACTTTTTCAAATATGCCCAGCGCAAGTCTTCGGTGGCATTTGGTTTGCTGGGGACCTCGGTTTTGATGTGGGCTGCGTTGATGGGCTTCGAGCAGTTCCACAGTCCCTGGGTAGAAATGTTTGGTGGGGTAGGTCACCTGCTGGGGCCAATTCCACAAATGGTGCTCGGGATTTCCATGGTGATGGTGTTGTTTGAGAGCGAGCGCAACGCCATCCAGGAAAATGCTTTGTCATTTTCCACTTTAGGCGTGGACTCTTCCCGGTTGCTGAGCCCGGAAGAGCTTGTACCCAATATGCAAGGCGTATTAGACCGGTTGGCTGCGCCGCTGCATGCGCGGCGGGCGGTGATTTGCATTACAGAGCGCTGGCGCGCAACTTTACCCTCAGTGCAACGTGGTTTCTCGCCGGAATTTGTCAGCAAGCTGGAAAAGACTGGCGCGGGTGAATACATCTGTGAGCTTACTTACCGGCGCGGCGGGGTGTTTACCTTCCGCAATGTTGCCGAGATGAGTGAGCCGCTACCCGCTTTCCCCGGCAGTCGTTTTGAGCAGTTCAGGCAGGTGCTGGCCCAGGAAAATATTCGCAATGTGACCGCAGTCAGTTTGCAGACCCGCGAACACAATTTCGGCGTGGTCATGTTCCCCCACGCCGAACGCCGTATGTTTGGCGCTTCCAATCTGCGGCTACTTACTGGATTGGCATTACAGATTGGATTGACACTGGAAAATTACGTTGTGGTGCACAACACACAGCGTCGGACCAAAGAATACGAATTGCTTACTCAGATTGGCCAGGCGATCAGCTCACATCTGGACCAGGATGAAGTCCTGCGCACCATTCAAAAAGAATTGGGGCAGATTTTTGACACTACAGATTTCTACGTGGCCTTTCAGGAAGGCGATGAAATCCGCTTCGAATACGAAGTCGAGCAAGGACGTACGCTACCCAAGCGCACGCGCAAAATGGACGCAGGCCTCACCGAATACGTCATACGTACCGGTCAGCCGCTGCTGATACGCTCCGACTTGGAGGAAGCTCGCAAGCGGCTGAATACGAGTTACGTCCCCGAGCGTCCGGCGAAATGTTTCTGCGCTGCCCCCATTCTGCTGGGTGGAAAGCCCGCAGGAGTCATGGCAGTACGCAATACAGACCGGGAATTCGTGTTCGAGCAACCCGACCTCGAAATCATGCAGACGGCGGCGGGACAGGTTTCAGTCGCCGTAGAAAATGCCCGCTTGTTTGCCGAGGAGCAGCGGCGTTCGCGCCAACTGGCCTTCATCAACAATATTTCAAAAACTGCAATCTCCAGTGAAGACTCGGAACAGATGTTGGCGGAGATTGTGAGCGAGATCCAGAAGAACTTCCGCTTTGACCACATCGGCATCGGAATTTTCGACTACGCCACAAAAGATATTGAAATGAAGGCCGAAGCCGGAGTGACGGCCAATTCAACCGGCCGCCGTATTCCGCTGGGCTCGGGAATTGTGGGCCGGGTGGCGCGTACCGGAGAAAGCGCGCTGCTACAGGCTTCCGGCGAAGGCCGTCTGCAAGGCATTCTGGAAGATGCCCGCGCGGTTCTTTGCATTCCGATTAACTATGGTGAGAGCCTGATGGGTGTGCTCAATGTGGAGAGCCGCCGCGAAGATGCGTTCACTCCCCAGGATGTGCTCATCATGAAGACGCTCGCCGACCTTCTGGCGACGGCACTGCACAATGCGTTTGTCTTCCAGAAACTTCAGACTCAGTCCATTACCGACGGTTTGACCGGCATCAAGACACGGCGGTTTTTCTGGGAGGCGCTTTCCTCCGAGTGGAAGCGCGCATCGCGGTCAGGGCGGCCGTTTTCGGTAGTGCTGGTTGATTTGGACAAGTTCAAAGAAGTGAACGATTCGATGGGCCACCTTGAAGGTGACTTAGTGTTGGCGCGGGTGGGGCGTTTGCTTGAGCAAAAATGCCGGCAGTCGAACGTGGTCGCACGCTACGGCGGGGACGAATTCATCATCCTTATGCCAGAAACCGGAGTGGAGCAGGCCCAGGTTTTAGCAGAGCGCTTACGTCTCTGGCTAGCGACCGATCCCATGATGAGCGAACACCAGATCACCGGTAGCTTTGGTGTCGCCAGTTTCCCCGTGCATGGCTATTCCGCGGAGGACATCATTCGCCAGGCAGACGAGGGCATGTATGTTTCCAAGCACGCCGGTGGTGATCGTGTTTCAGTCGCGGAGGAGTTCAGCGAAGGCGAGGCCAGCGCGGTGCGGCGGCAGGTGATTTCTGGTTATATCGAAGGATTTTTACAGCGTGAGCACACCGGTCCGGAACATCTGGACGAACTTGTTCTGACCCTGAAGCGTATGGCGGTTGAAGAAGGAGAAAACACGACCGAGATTTTGCAGGAGGCGATCGAGGCCCTTGCCCATGCAGCAGAGGCCCGTGAAGTGGGCAACGCGGGACATGGAGAGATGACCGCGCGCTATTGCGAGGTCATTGCGCGCGCGCTGCGTTTGGTCCCGGAAGAGATTGCTGACTTGGCGTACACGGCGCGTGTGCACAATGTGGGACAGTTGTTTGTCCCGGAGCGAATTTTGAACAAGCCCGGCCCGCTGACCGATGATGAGTTCTATTTGGTGAAAGTACATCCGCGTGTAGGTGGAGAAATTGTCGGCACCCTGCCGAATTCCGAAAATATGCGCAAGGCCATAGAACATCATCACGAAGCCTTCGATGGTTCGGGTTATCCCAATGGTTTGCGGGGAGAGGAAATTCCGTTATGGGCGCGGATCCTTTCGCTTGCCGATGCTTATGTCAATATGACGACCGATCGTTCTTTCGCGCCCGCAAAAACAAGTCAGCAGGCAATGGCTGAACTGGAAAAATTAAGCGGCACGCATTTCGACGGCATGCTGGTACGGATTCTGGCCCGTGAGCTCAAAGAAGAAAAACCGAGCTGGACCGGCGGAACGAAAATTTAACCCTGCGAAGTTTTGTATGCCGCTGTCCGGAAGCCCGGTAATACGGATTCCGGAATGGGCCTTGTGACGAATATTCATCCCAATCAACAGTGCTGTAATCTGCTCGACAATTCTGGCATTTTCTAATTTTCCGCCATTGATTGCGCGCACGCCAGGAATTTTGGCTGCGAGTGTTTGAACCACCGGAATGGCTTCGGGATGGTCGCTACAGACAATGACATCGCAGTCCACCGGCCCTTCTGCAGTCAACACTTCAGAGGAGACGCTGTGGAATGCAGCCGCGAGGACCACGTCTTTGGAGAGAAGTTCTGCGGCCTGTTGAGCTGCTGAACCTTGCCATACTCCAAGAGTACGGGTGGCTCGACCTCCAATGCTGGCAGCGAGAGGCACAGTTGCGTCAACCACAATACTTCCCGGGCGGATTGAAGTCTTGAGCTGGTTGAGCAACTCGGCATGGCCCTCAAAGGGGACAGTCAAGACGACGAGATCAGTTGCCGCGCAGGCTGCGGCATTGGTATCACCGGAAACTTTTGCTGCCGAACCGACGCGTTGCTTGATTTTTTCGCTGGCTTCTTGAGCACGCTTCGCATCCCGAGAACCAACTATCACCGTTTCGCCGGCTTGTACCCAGCGCAATGCCAGCCCAAAACCTTCTTTTCCTGTGCCACCGATAATTGCGATGGGGCGGCTCATGCGAATTCGGGCTCCATCGCTTGCTCAGAGACAAATTCGAGAGGCTGTAGCTTGAGGTTGATGCGCGTGTATGTCGTATTGCGCTCGGCGGGGATTCGCCCCGTTTCCAGAATCAGTGATTGGAAATCCTCCGGGCTGGTGTATTGACCGGCAGTGGCTCCGGCTTCCCGCGAAATATTTTCTTCCATCAGCGTGCCGCCGTAGTCGTTCGCGCCGGCATGCAGGCAGAGTTGCGACAACTTACGATTCAGCTTCACCCATGAAACTTGAATATTGTTGATGGAACCCGCGAGCATGACGCGTGACAGCGCGTGAATTTTCAGATGCTCAGCCAAAGACGGTCCCGGACGCGTGAGCCCCTGGTGAAACAGAATCGTATTGCTGTGGACAAATCCAAGCGGCACGAACTCGGTGAAGCCTCCGGTCTCGCGCTGGATTTCACGAAAGAGCTGGAGCTGATTGACCCAGTGCGTGGGAGTCTCCAAATGTCCGTACATCAGGGTTGAGGTGCTGCGGATGCCGAGGCTGTGAGCGGTACGGATCACTTCTTTCCACTGTTCGGTTGTCAGCTTGTTGCGGGATAGTATCTCGCGGACTTGGTCGTCGAGTATTTCAGCGGCTGTTCCGGGCAAAGTGTCGAGGCCATTGTCACGCAGCATCGCCAGGTAATCCGCCAGCGGCATGCCTGTAAGCTCCACGCCATACACGATCTCCATCGGCGAGAAAGCATGGATGTGCATTTTCGGGGTGGCGTTCTTAATCGCACGCAGGATGTCCCGATAGTAGTAAGGAGACAGATCGCGTGGCAGACCACCCTGAATGCAAACCTCGGTAGCACCAATGGCCCAAGCTTCTTTGGCTTTTTGCGCCATCTGATCGAGAGTAAGAAAGTATGTGTCGTCTTCGCGCGGGCCGCGGCTGAAGGCGCAGAACTTGCAGCCTACAAAACAAATATTGGTGAAGTTGATGTTACGGTTTACGACATACGTGACGATATTGCCCGCAAGTTCGCGGCGCAGTACATTTGCAGCGACTAACAACCCCAGCAAGTCTTCACCATCAGAATTTGCCAGCAGCAGAAACTGTTCGTGACCAAGCACTCCGCCATCGAGCGACTCCATTACTTGTTCGAGCGCTGCGCGGCACGAGTGGGTCAATCGAGGCGCGATTTCTGCCCATTCGAGATGATGAAAATTCTCAAGTTCGGATTGTGTTAAGGACTGCGACATATTTAACTCTCTATCGAAACAGATCGTTCTTCGCGGGACGAATCAACTCTCGAGCCTTGCCTTGTCCCGGTTGATATGGAAAACCTCGAATGATACACGCGGGGCTAGCCTCTAGCTTGCCGCAAACCAAGCCTGCTGCGCAAGCGAGTTCGTCGGCTACAGCTTCAATACTTGCATGCAGAACATATCCGTGCGCATCGCGCTTACTACGATAGTCGTATAAAGGCCTCATTCCCGCGACACCGATGGCAACTTCGGTCAGCCCTTCACGCCATGGGCGGCCGAAACTGTCGCTGATGATTACCGGGATATTTAGTTGCAACCGTTTCTTTATGTGCCGTTGCAGCCGCGTTGCGGAACGGTCGGGATCTTGAGGCAAAAGCAGCGCGTGCTTGCCACCATCAACGTTGGACACATCTATACCGCTGTTTGCACAAACAAATCCATGATGAGTTTCGGTGATTATTACTCCGCGTTTACGGCGGACAATCCGTTTGCTTTGCGACAGAGCTACTTCTATAACGCGCGCGTCTAAAGCATAATCAGCAGCCCACTTTTGCGAGGCGCGCGAAGGCTTTACAGTGCTGAGCTCCACGAACTGCCCTTCAGCTTTGGAAACGATTTTGTGCTTCACCACCAGGATGTCGCCCTCACGCAGAGATGTTTTTTGTCTGGTCAGCGCGGTAAGAATTTTCTCTGCAAGGGAATCTCCCGCCTTGATTTCACCAGCAATACGTACCGGAATAATTTTTAGTTCTCGTCTAGCCATTATTGATTTGCAGCTATGGGAAGAGTTGCGACATTCCATTTGCGGAGCAAACGCTGCGCCTGTGTGTCTCCAGGAAATTCGCTGAGCTGGCACAGGTCGGAAGGGTTATCCATATCAATAGCGATGCCGGGCAATGAGAGCACAATACACGGCTTTCCCGTATTGCGGGCAGCGGCGAGGTGGGGCTTGAAGCTGTCATTGCCGAAGCGTAGTGGAAATAGTCCAACTGGCCGACGGAAAACTGCATTGGTGCCCCGTCCATCGCTGGCAGGAACTAGCACCGTGCCCTCGGGCGGAGCCACCTGTAGGATGTGCTGAAGTTCATTGGATGTGATCAGCGGTATGTCGCCAGGAATGACCAGCGTGCTTTCGATTCCACGTTGCTCGCAAACCTGCGTGGCCATTTCGATGGCATCCGTTTCGCTGCGATTGTTGTTATCCGGAATGACTTCGAACCCGAATTGAGCGGCGATAGACTTGGCAAATGGATCGCTGGTTACAACCGCGACGTCACCACAACCCAAACAAGCACTGAGCACATCGGTCAGCATGGCTTGCGCTAATTCCGTGCGCGCAGACTGGTCCAGAACAGAGGCCAATCGCTGTTTGGCCTGCGACAGATTTTTGATGGGAACGAGAATCATTTTGCCTAAGATGCAACTTTCAGTTTCTTTGTATTGGAGGCGAAGGAATGAACAGCGCGCGCAAGTTCGATTTTGTCTTCGGTTGTTTTCATGATTGTGTTCGTACAGCGCACATTTAATCCCGAATTTATTAACTGCCGTGCCATTTCTTCATCCGTGGAATCCACGACCAAGAACTCGAGGAAGTCCTCATATGCTTCGGCCACTCCGACGATTGATACCGGCAATTTGTGTGCAGCCATCAGAGAGCCCGCAGGTCCTGATACCGCGGCTCCGCCGACAATCGGGCTTACGGCACCGATGGGAGCATCCGTTTCCTGTAGAGCTTTACGAATATCTGTCACGGCAAGAATTGGGCCGATACTGGTTACGGGATTGCTCGGCGCTAGTAAGATCATTTCGGCTGACAAAATTGCGTCAACAACTCCGGCTGCGGGCGTTGCGTTTTCCGCCCCCGCAAACCTCACTGAATTTACCGGATCACGATAGCGGCGGCGCACGAAGTAATCCTGAAAACTGATTTCTCCTTCGGGAATAGTCACACGTGTTTCAACTGGCGAGTTCGTCATGGGGAGAACGGTGGATTCAATTCCCAGATTTTTTGTGATCTCAGCAGTGGCTTCACTAAGCGTTCTGCCTTCACGTAGCAATTGAGTACGCAGCAGATGCGTGGATAAATCGCGGTCGCCGATCTGAAACCATGCTGGTTGCCCTAATCGCCGCATGGCTTCAAGACATTCAAAGGTGTCACCGTCAACGCCCCAGCCGCGGTCTTTACTGAGCAGGTCGGATAACACGTAGGTGATGGAATCTACATCTGGCGAGATGTGCAGGCCCCACCACTGGAAATCGTCTCCTGTGTTGACGATGAAAGTTAACTCGCGCGCCGGTACAATTTTTCGTAGTCCATCCACGAACTTGGCGCCGCCGGTGCCTCCAGTCAGGACGACGATCATGCGGCCCTCCGAACCAAACCTTCGTCTCCAGCTGCCATGCGGACTCTTTCCGTCAATAAGCCAGGACTGGATGTAACCGACGACACGAATTCTGGATAAATCGGCAGCCGCTGGCGCAAAGTGAAACCTTTGGCTTCTGTGCGTTGTTGTAAAGCGTCGAGATGCGGCCAGGGTTTTTCCGGATTGATGAAGTCCGGCGTCAGGGGCGAGATGCCTCCCCAGTCATTGATTCCGGCGTCGAGCAAATCATCATAATACGGCGCGGACAAATTCGGCGGAGCCTGAATATTCATATCGGGCATCAGCAGCCGCGCCACCGCAACAGTCCGCAACATTTCGCCCAAGGTCGGCTCCGGCCAGTGGGCCATGGGGATTTCCGGTTTCACACGAAAATTTTGCACGATGACTTCCTGAATGTGTCCGTAACGGCGATGGAGGTCACGGATAGCCAGCAGAGTATCCACGCGATCTTCCAGCGTCTCTCCGATTCCGATCAGCAGGCCGGTAGTAAAAGGCACATTTTGTTTTCCGGCTTCTTCGATAGTGCGCAGCCGCTTGACCGGAAGTTTGTCGGGAGCGTTGTCATGCGCAGCGCCGGCCGCCAGCAGCGATGCGTTGGTGGTTTCCAACATCAGCCCCATACTCGGCGAAACCCGCGCCAGGCGAGCGATCCATTCTGCACTCAGAAGCCCAGGGTTGGGATGCGGCAATAAACTAGTCTCGCGTAGTACCAACTCGCACATGCCTTCCAAGTAGTGGAGCGTCGAGTTGTAACCCAGGTACTTCAGCGTCTCGCGCATTTCTGGAAAGATGAGTTCAGGTTTGTCACCCAGACTGAATAGAGCTTCGGTGCAGCCGAGTTTTTCCCCCTCTCGAGCGACCTTCAGAACTTCATCCGGAGTCATGGTGTGTGCACCGGGTTGTCCGGGATCGCGGCGGAAGATGCAATAGCCGCAATAGTCTCGGCAGAGATTGGTGAGCGGGAGAAAAACTTTTCGTGAGTAGGTGATGATTTTGGGTTTGAAGCGTTCTTTCGCGGCGCGTGCTGCGGCCAGCAGAATTGGGAGTTCTTCGTCTGGAATGCGTAGCAGGTCACAGGCAGATTCCCGCGTTAGGGGCGCATCAAGCGCTGGCGGGATGGATGATGCGGGCACAGGCGATCCACTGGTCTAAAAATGATACATGAGATGCGTAGGGCAGACACTCCTGTCCGCCTGTGTGCAGCGCCACCAAAGCTTTCGGAGGCTTATCGCGCTTGCGCCAAGGTTTTCTCCATAGCGTCGGCAGGCGGACAGGAGTGTCCGCCCTACATGTGTTACAACTTTTCTTGGACATGGGCGTTACTCCTGCCGACTTTCGCAAGGCTTTGGGGTGCTTTGGGACGGGTGTCACCATCATCACGCTGGATGATGAAGGCGCGGTGCACGGGATGACAGCCAATGCCTTTACCTCGGTATCCCTCGATCCCATGCTGGTTTTAGTTTGCGTAGATCGGCGGGCACGGACACACGCTCAATTGCATACGCGCAAGCGGTTTGGGGTGAACGTCCTGGCGGAATCCCAAGGCGCGATTTCACAGTACTACGCCAATCCGGCGCGGGAGCATGCTAAGGCTGAGCAGGAGGCCGGGGCGCGGTTTGACCGAACTGCGCATGGAACTCCGGTCCTGCACGATGCGCTGGCGTATCTGGAGTGCCGACTGCACACCGCGCAGGACGCCGGAGACCACACCATCTTCATCGCGGAAGTGGAGGATGTGGTGGTGCGGGAGGGCGATCCGCTGCTGTTTTTCCGAGGAAAATACCGCAAAGTTGGGCCTGTTCTCGGCTAGTCTGCGATGAAACCTTTCGACCCATCCGGTATCTAATAATTGAGGAAATGTTATGTCTGAAAAAGTGGCAAAAACCGAGCAGGAATGGAAAGAGCAGCTTTCACCCGAGCAGTATCAAGTGACTCGTCAGTGCGGTACGGAACGGGCCTTCACCGGCAAATACTGGAATACCAAAGAAAAAGGAACCTACAACTGCGTTTGCTGCGGAGAGCCTCTGTTTACTTCCGAAACCAAGTTTGATTCAGGGACGGGATGGCCCAGTTTCTTTGAGCCGGCACAGGAAGGTGCGGTGGCTACGATCACTGATAAGTCTCACGGAATGGTGCGGACCGAAGCCCGGTGTGCGAAGTGCGATGCCCATCTAGGGCATGTCTTCGAAGATAGCCCGACGCCGACTGGGCTGCGCTATTGCATGAATTCAGCTTCTTTGGATCTAAAACCAACCGAAAAGAAATAAGGCACGTCCTGAGACGTGCCTTTCACTGCACACTTTAATCTTAAAACTATGCTCCAGCAGCCGCTCCCATGACCTTCGGCTGCTGGGCTTTGTTATCAGACTTGTTTGCGGCAGCGCGCACCTGGATGCTTCCCTTCATCAATGCGCCATCTTCCACGCTGATGCGTTCAGTAATTACGTCTCCCGTGAGAGTACCTTCGCCGCGAATGTCCAGCCGGTCGGAACATTCAACGTTTCCGACAACTTTGCCCATGATCACTACTTCACGAGCATTGATGTTGGCTTTAATTGTGCCGTGGCGTCCGATGGTCACGCGGTGTTCGGGGACGCTGATGCTGCCTTCGATTTGCCCGTCAATATAAAGCGCTTCGGCTCCAGTAACTTCACCTTTAATCACGATCGATTTGCCAATGGTAGCTTGCTCCAGTGGGCTGTTGCTCACGCTGACGGGAGCATAAGAAATGGTCCGAGGGGAACTCTGTGGCTTCTGGCTTTCCGATGGTTGCAACATTTGGTTTTCGGCCTTCCGGAGTGCGGGCTGACGGCGCGCTCTAATGGTCCATGGCCTGACTGGCCATTGGCTAAAGCGACTATGGCATGCGGGCTGTCTTTTGAGGAAGTTACGGAAGAACGTGACCGGATGAGAATTCGTTAATGTAGGGCGGACACTCTTGTCCGCCCAAGCCGCCAGCGTCACAAAAGGGTTGCGTTAGCTATAGATAGTCGAGGGCACGGCGCTGTACACAGGCGGGCAGGAGTGCCCGCCTTACACTTGCTGGAGCGCCTGGGACAAGGCTTCCCATTCGCCCAGTAACTTGGTGAGTTCTTCACGGCTGGATTCTAATTCGTGGGTTTGGTTCTGGGTCTCCTCGACACTTACATAGTTCAGTAGCGCAGTTTCACACTGCGCGATAGTAGTCTCGACCTGGGCGATTTCCTGCTCCAGTTCCTGGACGCGGTCTTCCATCTGTTTGCGTTTCAGGGGGTTGAGGCGGCGGGATTTGGATTCTCCTGCCGGAGCAGTAGCATGCGCGCCATTTGTGGGTTGAGTCAGCGCAGGATTGCTGGCGACTGTAGCCTGGAGCTTCTCCGCACCCCCTTGCTTGCGCCACATGTAGTCTTCGTAGTTGCCGGGATAGATTTCAACCCTGCCATCTCCCACCTCGAAGATCCGCGTCGCGAGATTGTCGATGAAGTAGCGATCATGGGAGACGAAAACAACTTCCTGTGTATTTCGACAAGGCTTCCAGCAATACATCCTTCGCGCGCATGTCCAAATGGTTGGTTGGCTCATCAAGCAACAAAAAGTTAGCAGGGTGGAGCAGCATTTTCAGCAGGGCGTAGCGGTCACGTTCTCCGCCGGAAAGAACACCGATGCGCTTGAATACTTCATCCGCGGAAAACAGAAAGCAGCCGAGAAGACTTCGCAATTCGGTTTGGCCAGAGCTGGGTGAATAGTCGGCTAAATCGTCGAAGACGCGGGCATTGGGATTAAGCTCTTTGTATTGGTCCTGCGCAAAATAGTCGGCCTGCACCTGATGGCCGAATTTGTATTCCCCTGCACTCAACGGTTCTCGATTTGCCAGCAACTTAATAAGAGTGGATTTGCCGGCGCCGTTCACTCCCACCAGCGCAATGCGGTCCCCACGCTCGATCAGAAAATTTACGCCCTGGAAGACTGCTTTCTCTCCGTAGGACTTAGCTACCCCGGCGAACTCGGCCACAATGCGGCCGCTGGGTTTCGGTTGCGGGAATGAGAAGTGGATGGTCTTTTCTTCTTCTGGAATTTCGATCCGGTCGATTTTTTCCAGTTCTTTGATGCGGCTCTGGACTTGCTTGCCTTGGTCGCCGTATAGCGAAAGCGGTTGATGAATACTTCCAGCTGCTCGATGCGGTCGCGCTGGTTTTTGAATGCGGCTTCGAGTTGTTCTTTGCGTTGGGTTTTCTGCGCGAGGTACTTATCGTAGTTGCCGGGGTAGAAGTAGGCCCGCTTATTCCAAATCTCGACGATTTTGTTGACGGTCACATCGAGGAAGTAGCGGTCGTGGGAAATCAACACAAAAGCGAAGGGGTAATTGCTGAGATATTCCTCCAGCCAGTTCCTTGCTTCCAAATCGAGATGGTTGGTTGGCTCGTCGAGCAGCAGCAAGTTTGGCTTTTGCAGGAGCAGCTTGGCCAATGCGATGCGCATCTGCCAGCCGCCGGAAAAAACTTCGTTAAAGGCGCCCAGTCTTCTTTGCTGAAACCCAATCCGGAAAGAACAGTGCCTACCTGCGATTCAATCGCATAACCATCGCGGGTGCGGAATTCATGGTCGATGCGGTGATGGCGGTCGGCGACTTGCGTGTATTCCGCAGATTGAGGATCTAACTCCGACATGCGGCGCGTCAAGTCTTCCATCTCGTGCTCGAGTGCGCGCAGTGCATCGAACACCGACATGCATTCTGCGAACACGGTGCGGCCTGCGAGGTTGAGGTGGTCTTGCGGGAACTGGTTCCCTTGGTGACGTTGATGGAGCCGTAGTCGAGGGTTCTCCATGCCGCCGAGAATTTTCAGCAGAGTGGATTTGCCAGTGCCGTTCGCGCCTACCAGGCCGACGCGGTCTTTGGGTGTGATAAGCCAGTCGGCTCCTTCGAACAGGAGCTTATGGCCATAACGTTTTCCGGCGCCGGAGAGTTGGATCATGAGCTTGTTTCTTATGGGTATCCGAACTTTCCGTTGGCCAAGTTCGTAACTGCATGTGGGAGAGGCAGTATGCTGCAAATCAAGACTCCTGCTCGCACTGTTCATGAACGAACACTTCGATACGAAAACGAACGTGTTTTGGCAAGCCGTTAAAGCATTTTCCATTGAAATGTTGAGCTTGCGTAAGGCAGTCGTGGCAAGAAATTTGCAGTATCCGATTGAGTCATCCGCTGGCGATCCGGGGAACGCCTGCAAAAAATCAAGACCTTTCAGGAGGGCTTCATGGCGTCCTTTATCAGCCAGATTAAGCAGATCCTTCGTCGGCTTAGCCGTGCACCGCTTTTTG
>CAWBXL010000106.1:0-13087 GCA_963792305.1 uncultured Acidobacteriaceae bacterium
TGCTCCAGCAGCCGCTCCCATGACCTTCGGCTGCTGGGCTTTGTTATCAGACTTGTTTGCGGCAGCGCGCACCTGGATGCTTCCCTTCATCAATGCGCCATCTTCCACGCTGATGCGTTCAGTAATTACGTCTCCCGTGAGAGTACCTTCGCCGCGAATGTCCAGCCGGTCGGAACATTCAACGTTTCCGACAACTTTGCCCATGATCACTACTTCACGAGCATTGATGTTTGCTTTAATTGTGCCGTGGCTTCCGATGGTCACGCGGTGTTCGGGGACGCTGATGCTGCCTTCGATTTGCCCGTCAATATAAAGCGCTTCGGCTCCAGTAACTTCACCTTTAATCACGATCGATTTGCCAATGGTAGCTTGCTCCATAGGGCCTGTGCTCACGCTGACGGGAGCATAAGAAATGGTCCGAGGGGAACTCTGTGGCTTCTGGCTTTCCGATGGTTGCAACATTTGGGTTTCGGCTTCCGGAGTGCGGGCTGACGGCGCGCTCTAATGGTCCATGGCCTGACTGGCCATTGGCTAAAGCGACTATGGCATGCGGGCTGTCTTTTGAGGAAGTTACGGAAGAACGTGACCGGATGAGAATTCGTTAATAGGGCGGACACTCTTGTCCGCCCAAGCCGCCAGCGTCACAAAAGGGTTGCGTTAGCTATAGATAGTCGAGGGCACGGCGCTGTACACAGGCGGGCAGGAGTGCCCGCCTTACACTTGCTGGAGCGCCTGGGACAAGGCTTCCCATTCGCCCAGTAACTTGGTGAGTTCTTCACGGCTGGATTCTAATTCGTGGGTTTGGTTCTGGGTCTCCTCGACACTTACATAGTTCAGTAGCGCAGTTTCACACTGCGCGATAGTAGTCTCGACCTGGGCGATTTCCTGCTCCAGTTCCTGGACGCGGTCTTCCATCTGTTTGCGTTTCAGGGGGTTGAGGCGGCGGGATTTGGATTCTCCTGCCGGAGCAGTAGCATGCGCGCCATTTGTGGGTTGAGTCAGCGCAGGATTGCTGGCGACTGTAGCCTGGAGCTTCTCCGCACCCCCTTGCTTGCGCCACATGTAGTCTTCGTAGTTGCCGGGATAGATTTCAACCCTGCCATCTCCCACCTCGAAGATCCGCGTCGCGAGATTGTCGATGAAGTAGCGATCATGGGAGACGAAAACAACTGTACCTGTGTATTTCGACAAGGCTTCCAGCAATACATCCTTCGCGCGCATGTCCAAATGGTTGGTTGGCTCATCAAGCAACAAAAAGTTAGCAGGGTGGAGCAGCATTTTCAGCAGGGCGTAGCGGTCACGTTCTCCGCCGGAAAGAACACCGATGCGCTTGAATACTTCATCCGCGGAAAACAGAAAGCAGCCGAGAAGACTTCGCAATTCGGTTTGGCCAGAGCTGGGTGAATAGTCGGCTAAATCGTCGAAGACGCGGGCATTGGGATTAAGCTCTTTGTATTGGTCCTGCGCAAAATAGTCGGCCTGCACCTGATGGCCGAATTTGTATTCCCCTGCACTCAACGGTTCTCGATTTGCCAGCAACTTAATAAGAGTGGATTTGCCGGCGCCGTTCACTCCCACCAGCGCAATGCGGTCCCCACGCTCGATCAGAAAATTTACGCCCTGGAAGACTGCTTTCTCTCCGTAGGACTTAGCTACCCCGGCGAACTCGGCCACAATGCGGCCGCTGGGTTTCGGTTGCGGGAATGAGAAGTGGATGGTCTTTTCTTCTTCTGGAATTTCGATCCGGTCGATTTTTTCCAGTTCTTTGATGCGGCTCTGGACTTGCTTGGCCTTGGTCGCCGTATAGCGAAAGCGGTTGATGAATACTTCCAGCTGCTCGATGCGGTCGCGCTGGTTTTTGAATGCGGCTTCGAGTTGTTCTTTGCGTTGGGTTTTCTGCGCGAGGTACTTATCGTAGTTGCCGGGGTAGAAGTAGGCCCGCTTATTCCAAATCTCGACGATTTTGTTGACGGTCACATCGAGGAAGTAGCGGTCGTGGGAAATCAACACAAAAGCGAAGGGGTAATTGCTGAGATATTCCTCCAGCCAGTTCCTTGCTTCCAAATCGAGATGGTTGGTTGGCTCGTCGAGCAGCAGCAAGTTTGGCTTTTGCAGGAGCAGCTTGGCCAATGCGATGCGCATCTGCCAGCCGCCGGAAAATTCTTCCGTCTGCCGCGCCCAGTCTTCTTTGCTGAAACCCAATCCGGAAAGAACAGTGCCTACCTGCGATTCAATCGCATAACCATCGCGGGTGCGGAATTCATGGTCGATGCGGTGATGGCGGTCGGCGACTTGCGTGTATTCCGCAGATTGAGGATCTAACTCCGACATGCGGCGCGTCAAGTCTTCCATCTCGTGCTCGAGTGCGCGCAGTGCATCGAACACCGACATGCATTCTGCGAACACGGTGCGGCCTGCGAGGTTGAGGCCGTCTTGCGGGAGATAGCCGGAGCTGGTTCCCTTGGCGACGTTGATGGAGCCGTAGTCGACGTTCTCCATGCCGCCGAGAATTTTCAGCAGAGTGGATTTGCCAGTGCCGTTCGCGCCTACCAGGCCGACGCGGTCTTTGGGTGTGATAAGCCAGTCGGCTCCTTCGAACAGGAGCTTATGGCCATAACGTTTTCCGGCGCCGGAGAGTTGGATCATGAGCTTGTTTCTTATGGTATCCGAACTTTCCGTTGGCCAAGTTCGTAACTGCATGTGGGAGAGGCAGTATGCTGCAAATCAAGACTCCTGCTCGCACTGTTCATGAACGAACACTTCGATACGAAAACGAACGTGTTTTGGCAAGCCGTTAAAGCATTTTCCATTGAAATGTTGAGCTTGCGTAAGGCAGTCGTGGCAAGAAATTTGCAGTATCCGATTGAGTCATCCGCTGGCGATCCGGGGAACGCCTGCAAAAAATCAAGACCTTTCAGGAGGGCTTCATGGCGTCCTTTATCAGCCAGATTAAGCAGATCCTTCGTCGGCTTAGCCGTGCACCGCTTTTTGCGGCTGTCATTCTCATCACGGTGGCTATTGGTGTCGGCGCGAATACCGTGATCTTCAGCGTGGTAGAAGGCGTCCTGCTGAAACCGCTTCCTTATTCGCAGCCCGAGCGGCTCATTGGCGTCTGGTATAAGGCACCCGCGATCAACATCCCCAAAATCAACATGGCGCCGTACTTGTATTTCACTGACCGCGAGCAGAGCAAGACGCTGGAAGATATCGGCCTGTATGGCTTCTTGTCATTTCACATTACCGGCGGCGCGCAGCCGGAGCAGGTACAGGGATTGGAGGTAACAGAAGGCACTCTGCCGATTCTCGGTGTTCGTCCTGCGCTCGGCCGCCTGTTTACTGCGCGGGATGACTCGCCCAAGACGCCGCAGACTGTCATTCTTACTTACGCTTTCTGGCAAAAGCATTTTGGCGGCGATGCTTCGGTCGTCGGCCAAACCCTTAAGCTGGATGGCGCGCTGCACGAAATCATCGGCATTTTGCCGGCCGAAGTTCGTATTCATGGATCGCTCCGATGTCGATGTTGTCGTGCCAGGGCAGATTGATCGCAGCGAAACGACGCTCGGCGGCTTCAGCACCAACGGCTTGGCGCGCCTGAAACCGGGAGTTACTTTGCAGCAAGCCACCGCCGACTTGACCCGCCTGGTCCCGATTGCTACGCACAGTTTTCCCCCGCCACCAGGTTTCGGCATGAAGATATTTGAAGAAGCAAATTTCACCCCCACTCTTCAGCCGCTCAAGATTGATGTAATCGGCGACATCGGCAATGTGCTTGTGGGTGCTGATGGGATCGATTGCTATCGTTCTCTTGGTCGCGTGTGCGAACGTAGCCAACCTGCTGCTGGTGCGCATCGAAGGCCGCCGTCAGGAACTCGCTATTCGCGCGGCTTTGGGAGCGGACCGCAAAAATATGGTCTCGGGACTGCTGCTGGAAAGTCTGGTGCTGGGATGCGCGGGCAGCGCCATCGGGCTGGGCCTCGCCTATGGCGCTCTGAATTTGATTATTGCTGCCGCGCCTACGGGATTGCCACGCCTGCACGAGATCGGCATTGATATCCCTGTGCTTCTTTTTACGGCCGGCCTGGCGGTTTTCGTCAGCCTTGCCATCGGGATGATTCCGGTTCTGAAATACTCAGGGATCAACGCCACAACTGGATTGCGTGAAGGCGGACGCGGCCTCAGCCAAAGCCGCGAGCGGCATCGCGCACGCAAAACGCTGGTCGTTGTCCAAGTCGCGCTGGCACTGGTCTTGTTGATCTGCTCAGGGCTGATGATTCGCACCTTCCGCGCACTCACCCGCGTTTCTCCCGGATTCAGCGATCCCAATACCATCGCATCTTTTGACATCTTTATTCCCACGTCGCAGGTTCCTGACACAAGCCGGATCGATGTTTTGCGCATGCAGCAGGCCATCGCTGAACCAGCTTGTCCGCTGTTCCCGGAGTGAGTTCAGTTGCCATTTCGTCAAGCCTGCCGATGATCCAGGACCGTTCTTTAGATCCGGTCTATGCCAGCGACCGCACTTATAAAGAAGGCGAGCTTCCGCCCTTGAGCCTGGAAAAGTTCGTATCGCCGGGTTTCTTTAAGACCATGGGCATTCCGCTAATCGCCGGACGAGACATGACCTGGCAGGAAGAGCTTGAGAAACGTCCAGTCGCTCATTGTCTCGGAAAATCTGGCCCGCAAGTACTGGGGCTCGCCGGCCGCTGCCATCGGGAAACTGGTACACGTCGGCTGCAACCGATCCATGGCACGAAGTCATTGGAGTGGCGGGTGATGTGTACGATAACGGCGTAAATCAGGACCCACCCACATCGGTTTATTGGGGGCTGTTCCAAGACAATTTCGTGACGCAAAAAGAACTCGTGCGCCGCTATGTGCATTATGTGATTCGCACGCCGCGCGCGGGGTCTGCGTCATTCTTCAGCGATAGCGAACGTGCCGTGTGGTCAGTGAATCACGATCTGCCGCTTGCCTATAACAAGACGATCGGTGAGCTGTACACCAAATCGATGGCGAGGACTTCGTTCACTCTGGTTTTGCTCTCGGTTGCAGGCGCCATGACGCTGTTACTGGGCATCATCGGACTTTACGGCGTGATCGCCTATGCCATCTCGCAACATACACGCGAAATTGGCATCCGCATGGCTCTGGGTGCGCAGCGTGCGGCACTCACCCGAATGTATATTCGCGAAGGACTGCTACTCACAGTGATTGGCGTGATCGGTGGTGTTGCCGTTGCTCTTACCACGATGCGTCTGATGAGTTCGCTGCTGTATCACGTGAGCCCTGTGGACCCGTGGACTTATTTTGTAGCAACGGTTTCAATTCTTATCATTGCGTGCATTGCGACCTACGTGCCGTCGCGGAAAGCTGCAATCGTGGATCCGGTGCATGCACTGCGAGCGGAATAACGAAGCTTGAGACTACGATCCAGCTAGTACCCGGGCTTTGCGGGCGGTTAGCAGGAACCCTTCGGCGCGGGTGTTCTTCTTCTGTAGTGCGGTTAGTTGTATGCCCGGGCCGCGCCAGTTTGCCCGGATTTTAAGGCGACTTCTGCCAGCGCGAGCCTTGCTTTAAATATGTAGATGAAATATCCATTTTCAGTGGCTTGAGCGAGAAACAGGTGCAAGCTTGTTTTTTGTTTTTCGCAAATTTTCCCGCCCCCATATCTACACGGGCTGCGGCGATCGCAGCTCCAAAATGCTATGACCGATCGAGTTTCTGAGTGAGGCGACTGCGTGTGCGCAGCATCCTGCGCATCCTTGATTTTGCCTTGCTGTAACAGAACTTTGGCCAAAACTGCATAGGACTGGGATACGATATTATTTGGTTGATTTATTGGATAAGGCCAGGGCAGACCGGGCCTGGGATTCAGCATCCGTAGTCTGGCCGCGTTCAAGCAGATCTGTGCAAGTTGAAGGTCGCTGCGCGCACCATTGCCCTCATCTCCGATCTCTTTGCGGAGGGCAACCGCTCGCTCGCCATTTTCGTGGATTCTTCCAGGTGATCTTGCAGCCGAAGTATTTCCGCCACACTGGAGAGAGAAAAAGCCAGTCCGCGTTTGTAGCCGATTTCGCGTTGGATAGTCGCTGCTTCTTCGATCTTGCTTTTGGCTTCCGTTAAATTACCCTGCTCAATGAGGACGTTCCCCCAGTTGCTCATGGCTGTTGCGATGGCGCGCTTATTTCCTAATTTCTGAAATCCCTGCAACCCTTGCTGATCGGCTTGTGCTGCGCCGGCGAAGTCTCCCATAACTTCCAGCAGGTTGCCCAAACCAAGTAGGCCTGCGCTTAGGCCTTGCTCCCGGCCGATCTCGCGATTGATGCGAATTTCTTCCTCGTAGTATCGCTTCGCTTCCTCGAGCTTGTCTTGTTCTACCAGGACATTGGCGATCGCTTCATTAGAGCGGGCCACGCCCTGTCGGTCTCCAATCTTTTGATATTCCACCAGGGCCTGATCATAAAATTTCCGCGCATCTTCAAACTTGCCTGTGTCATAGAGCAGATGCCCAGAGTACAGCGTCGCCTGAGATTCCAGGCGTGGATTTTTCCCTCGTGAGAGTCTCGCGCATGAAACTGCGGCCATGGATTTTCGATTTGCGGAGATGCTCCCATCACCACGCCTCCTCCAGACGGGCCGAGGCCACCATCAACATTGCACCTTGCGCACGGGCATTCGCGCCGGCTGTTCCGGCAATCTGTTGCTCTTGCTTGTAGTCAGATAAACTCTGCCGGATATTGGACTCGGCCAAATCCACTCGCGGATCAGTCGCGAACAACGGGAAGAAGCTCGGATGCGCCGAATCGTAGCCAGACACTCTTTATTAGCACCGCCCTCCAGTTGCGCTTCGGCCAAGCTCAAGCCGTAGCCTAGATGGTCAGGGAAAAAGTTATAAAGCGTACGGTAAATTTCAATCGCAGCCGGGTAGGCCATGGCTGAATTCCCTATAGTGCGCTCTCATTTGCTTGCTATTTTCGCGCGACAATTGTCCAGAAAGGTCGAACGCTCCGTTGGCCTCTTCTTGAGCTTTAGCGTCGTAACCGAGTCCGAACCAGGATTGGGCAAGAGCCCAATGAGAAAGCGCGTGATTTGGGTCGGCCGCGGGGGCCTTTTGCAGGACATCGCGCGCTGCGAAAGTGTTGCAAATCTGTTAGTTCACCAAGCCTTCGGCGTACCCGCGGGCAGCTTCGAGGTTTGCCGGCACTGCCGCGCGTACCTGGGCGCTATCCCCGGCAGCAACGTTGCCGATCCCTAGTTTTTGTCGAAGGTCAGCCCCGCCCTCCGAGACAAGCGTCTGCAAGGTTCGATTCCGTTCCTTCGCGCGATACAACCGCAATGGTCTCTCCTGTGCGGGCATCTTGCAGCTGAAGATCAATCCTAACGCTTGGGCATCTTTGCCGATGTCCAGATAAGAACCGAGGCATTCAGATGGATGGTGTATCTTTTTCAGCGTGTCCAGGCTAAAGCTTCTCCGTCACAAGAAGCAGCCAGGTCAAGCTTTCATATGCGCTACATCTTCACTTGGGTCGACGCGCAGTTGTTGCCCAGCGGCCAGGTCCGCAGCCACCATTTCTGAAACTGCGGTCGATACTCCAGGGTTTGTCATTGTCTCCCGAGAGATTTTTGAAACCGATGACCGCGACGGAAGGACGCGGCTTGATCAGTGCCGCCGATTCGGTGGAATCGGCTCCTTGAGAAAATCGCGCACACAGCCTTGAAGTTGATCGCGATAGCGAGCAGTCCAGCAACTAACACTGCAGCGGCAACCCATGTCACCATCGGTACTCGATGCTTTGAAACTGTCCGAGAGCGTTTACTGAGTTTAAGCAGGTCCGCACGGAAATCGCTGGTGTTTTGGTATCTGCGATCACGGTCCTTTTTCCCGCCTGAACTTGACCGGATCATCGACAAGAGTTTGGAAAAAACCGTGATCGCAGATACCAAAACACCAGCGATTTCCGTGCGGACCTGCTTAAACTCAGTAAACGCTCTCGGACAGTTTCAAAGCATCGAGTACCGATGGTGACATGGGTTGCCGCTGCAGTGTTAGTTGCTGGACTGCTCGCTATCGCGATCAACTTCAAGGCGATCCGGGCGCGATTTTCTCAAGGAGCCGATTCCACCGAATCGGCGGCACTGATCAAGCCGCGTCCTTCCGTCGCGGTCATCGGTTTCAAAAATCTCTCGGGAGACAATGACAAAGCGTGGATCTCGACCGCAGTTTCAGAAATGGTGGCTGCGGACCTGGCCGCTGGGCAACAACTGCGCGTCATTTCAAGTGAAGATGTAGCGCATATGAAGCTTGACCTGGCTCTACCAGTGACGGAGAACTATGGCCTGGACACGCTGAAAAAGATACGCATCCATCTGAATAGTGACATCGTCGTGCTTCGGTTCTTCTGGACATGGGCAAAGATGCGGCAGGGAAGATTCGGATTGATCTTCAGCTGCAAGATGCCCGCACAGGAGAGACCATTGCGGTTGTATCGCGCGAAGGAACGGAATCAAACCTTGCAGACCTTGTCTCGGAGGGCGGGGCTGACCTTCGACAAAAACTAGGGATCGGCAACGTTGCTGCCGGGGATAGCGCCCAGGTACGCGCCGCAGTGCCGGCAAACCTCGAAGCTGCCCGCTTGTACGCCGAAGGCTTAGTAGACTTGCAGAAATACGACGCTTTCGCAGCGCGCGATGTCCTGCAAAAGGCCATCGCTGCCGACCCAAATCACGCGCTTTCCCATTGGGCTCTTGCCCAATCCTGGTTCGGACTCGGTTACGACGCTAAAGCTCAAGAAGAGGCCAAGAAAGCGTTCGACCTTTCTGGACAATTGTCGCGCGAAAATCGGCTTGCGATTGAGGCGCGGTATCGGGAATTCAGCCATGACTACCCGGCTGCGATTGAAATTTACCGTACGCTTTATAACTTTTTCCCTGACCATCTTGGCTACGGCTTGAGCTTGGCCGGAGCGCAACTGGAGGGCGGTGCTAATAAAGAGTGTCTCGCTACGATTCGGCGCATCCGAGCTTCTTCCCCGTCGTTCGCGACTGATCCGCGAGTGGATTTGGCCGAGTCCAATATCCGGCAGAGTTTATCTGACTACAAGCAAGAGCAACAGATTGCCGCAACAGCCGGCGCGAATGCCCGTGCGCAAGGTGCAATGCTGATGGTGGCCTCGGCCCGTCTGGAGGAGGCGTGGGCATGGGAGCATCTCGGCAAAATCGAAGAATCCATGGCCGCAGTTTCAGATGTGCGAGAACTCGCACGAGGGAAAAATCCACGCCTGGAAGCTCAGGCGACGCTGTACTCGGGGCATCTGCTCTATGACACAGGCAAGTTTGAAGATGCGCGGAAATTTTATGATCAGGCCCTGGTGGAATATCAAAAGATTGGAGACCAACAGGGCGTGGCCCGCTCTAATGAAGCGATCGCCAATGTCCTGGTAGAACAAGACAAGCTCGAGGAAGCGAAGCGATACTACGAGGAAGAAATTCGCATCAATCGCGAGATCGGCCGCGAGCAAGGCCTAAGCGCAGGCCTACTTGGTTTGGGCAACCTGCTGGAAGTTATGGGAGACTTCGCCGGCGCAGCACAAGCCGATCAGCAAGGGTTGCAGGGATTTCAGAAATTAGGAAATAAGCGCGCCATCGCAACAGCCATGAGCAACTGGGGGAACGTCCTCATTGAGCAGGGTAATTTAACGGAAGCCAAAAGTAAGATCGAAGAAGCAGCGACCATCCAACGCGAAATCGGCTACAAACGCGGACTGGCCTTTTCGCTCTCCAGTGTGGCCGAAATACTTCGGCTGCAAGATCACCTGGAAGAATCCAGCAAAATCTCCGAGCAAGCGGGTGCCCTCCGCAAGGAGATCGGCGATGAGGGCAACGGTCCACGCAGCGACCTTCAACTCGCACAGATCACGCTGGAACGCGGCCATCCTGCAGATGCTGAATCCCAAGCCCGGACTGCCCTGGCATCATCCAACAAAGCTGCTAAGAGTGATCTCGTCTCCCAGTCTTATGCAGTTCTGGCCAAAGCTCTGTTACAGCAAGGCAAGATCAAGGACGCGCAGGAAGCTGCGCAGCACGCAGTCGCCTTAGCTCAGAAACTCGATCGCTCATCGCGTTTCGAAGCTGCCATCGCCGCCGCCCGTGCAGAGATGGGGGCGGGGAAATTTGCAGAAGCAAAAAACAAGCTTGCACCTGTTCTCGCTCAAGCCACTGAAAATGGATATTTCATCTACATATTTGACGCAAGGCTCGCGCTGGCAGAAGTCGCCTTAAAATCCGGGCAAACTGGCGCGGCCCGGGCACAACTAACCGCACTAGAGAAGACGCCCGCGCCAAAGGGTTCCTGCTAACCGCCCGCAAAGCCCGGGTACTAGCTGGATCGTAGTCTCAAGCTTCGTTATTCCGCTCTTAACGCGTGCGCCGGATCAACTACGGCGGCCTTCCTCGACGGTAGATAAGTCGCTATCCACGCGACAACAAGAATCGAAACTGTTGCCACGCTATACGTCCACGGGTCAACCGGACTCACGTGATACAGCAGCGAACTCATCAGCCGCATGGTGGCGAAGGCGACCGCAACTCCACCGACAACACCAATCACTGTGAGTATCAGTCCTTCGCGGAGATACATTCGAGTGAGGGTCGCGCGCTGGGCGCCCAGAGCCATGCGTATGCCAATTTCCCGCGTGCGCTGCGAGATCGCATAGGCGATCACGCCGTATAGTCCGATGATGCCCAATAAGAGAGTCATCGCTCCTGCCACTGATAGCAGAACCAGAGTGAACGAAGTCCTTGCCATCGATTTGGTGTACAGTTCGCCGATCGTCTTGTTATATGCGAGCGGCAAATCGTGATTCACCGACCACACTGCGCGTTCGCTATCGCTGAAGAACGAAGCGGAGCCGGCTCGCGGAGTCCGAATCACAAAATGCACATAGCGGCGCACGAGTTCTTTTTGCGTCACGAAATTGTCTTGGAACAGTCCCCAATAAACTGATGTCGGTGGGTCCTGACTTACGCCGTTATCGTACACATCGCCCGCCACACCGATGACTTCGTGCCATGGATCGGTTGCACCGACACGCACCAGTTTCCCGATAGCAGCGGCAGAAGAGCCCCAATACTTGCGGGCCAGATTTTCCGAGACCATAGCGACGGGACGCTTTTCAAGTTCTTCCTGCCAGGTCATGTCGCGTCCGGCGATTAGTGGAATGCCCATCGTCTAAAGAAACCCGGGGAGATGAATTTTTCCATGCTCAGGGGTGGAAGGTCGCCTTCTTTATAACTGTGGTCGCTGGCATAGACAGGATCTAAAGAACGGTCCTGGATCATCGGTAGGCTTGATGAAATGGCAACTGAACTCACTCCGGGAACAGCGGAAAGCTGGTTGGCAATGGCTTGCTGCATGCGCAAAACATCGATCCGGCTTGTGTCAGGAACCTGCGACGTCGGAATAAAGATGTCAAAAGATGCGATGGTGTTGGGATCGCTGAATCCGGGAGAAACGCGGGTGAGTGCGCGGAAGGTGCGAATCATCAGCCCGGAGCAGATCAATAAGACCAGCGCCAGCGCGACTTGAACAACCACCAGCGTTTTACGTGCGTGATGGCGCTCGCGGCTCTGGCTGAGGCCGCGTCCTCCTTCACGTAATCCAGTTGTTGCTTTGATGCCGGAGTATTTCAAGACTGGAATCATGCCGATGACGAGGCTGACGAAAACCGCCAGACCCGCTGTAAAGAGAAGCACTGGGATATCAATGCCGATCTCGTGTAGGCGAGGCAATCCTGTGGGGGCGGCAGCAATGATCATCTGTAAAGCGATATAGGCAAGGCCCAGTCCGATGGCGCTGCCCGTGCATCCCAGCACCAGACTTTCCAGCAGCAGCCCCGCGATCATATTTTTGCGGTCCGCTCCTAAAGCCGCGCGAATAGCGAGTTCCTGGCGGCGGCCTTCGATGCGCACCAGCAGCAGGTTGGCTACGTTCGCACATGCGACTAGAAGAACAATGGCAATGGATCCCATCAGCACCCACAATACGTTGCCGATGTCGCCTATTACATCAATCTTGAGCGGCTGAAGCAGGGGGGTGAAATTGGCTTCTTCAAATATCTTCAAGCCGAAACCCGGTGGCGGTGGAAAACTGTGCGTAGCAATCGGGACCAGCCGGGTTAAGTCCGCGGTGGCTTGCTGCAAAGTAACTCCCGGTTTCAGGCGCGCCAAGCCATTGGTGCTGAACTGGCCAAGCGTCGTTTCGCTGCGATCAATCTGCCCCGGCACGACAACATCGACATCGGAGCGATCCATGAATACGAAGTTCGCCGGCAAAATGCCGATGATTTCGTGCAGCGCGCCATCCAGCTTAAGGGTTTGGCCGACGACCGAAGCATCGCCGCCAAAATGCTTTTGCCAGAAAGCGTTAGTAAGAATGACAGTCTGCGGCATCTTGGGCGAGTCATCCCGCGCAGTAAACAGGCGGCCGAGCGCAGGACGAACACCGAGAATCGGCAGAGTGCCTTCTGTTACCTCCAATCCCTGTACCTGCTCCGGCTGCGCGCCGCCGGTAATGTGAAATGACAAGAAGCCATACAGGCCGATATCTTCCAGCGTCTTGCTCTGCTCGCGGTCAGTGAAATACAAGTACGGCGCCATGTTGATTTTCGGGATGTTGATCGCGGGCGCCTTATACCAGACGCCAATGAGCCGGTCGGGCTGCGAATAAGGGAGCGGTTTTAGAGGACGCTTTCCACCACGCTGAAGATCACTGTATTCGCGCCTACACCGATAGCCACCGTGATGAGAATGACAGCCGCGAAAAATGGCGCACGGCCAAGTCGACGAAAAACCTGCTTAGTTGGCTCATAAGGAAGGCCATGAAGCCTCCTGAAAGGTCTTGAATTTTTGCGGGCGTTCCCGATCGCCAGCGATGAACCTATTTAGTATGCAAATCGTTTACCAAGGCTGCGTCGCGCAAATGTAACATTCCAATGGCAGACGTGCACGCAAACCGCCTAAACACGTTCGCTTTCGGATGGAAAGTGTTCGTTTCTGAACAGTGCGAGCAGGAGTCTTGATTTGCAGCATA
>CAWBXL010000107.1:0-11498 GCA_963792305.1 uncultured Acidobacteriaceae bacterium
CATTCGCATGGCTTTTATTAATCCGCGACAAGCCGCAACAGGTTCCGTGGATGTGCGCGGAAAGTTGCGCGCATCTGGATCGCCAGCATCAACAAGAACAAGCACAGTTGCCGGCTGTGCCGAAGCTGCGAGTGGTATTTGAACATCCCAGTGTTATTTGGCTTTGCATTCAATATTTTTTCTGGAGTGCCGGTGTCTATGGGTTTGTGCTCTGGCTTCCGGTGATGGTCAAAAACGGGGCCGCACGCGGAATCGGCCTTACCGGACTATTAAGCGCAGCGCCCTATGTTGGTGCAGTGCTCATGATGATTCTAATTTCGCACTATTCGGACCACAGCTTTCAGCGAAAGCATTTTATCTGGCCATTTCTGCTGCTGTCGGGGATTGCCATGCTTGGATCTTTCTTCACGGCATCACTTTCATTTTGGCTGGCATACGCTTTTCTGATTGTTTCTTGCGCCGGGATGTATGCGCCCTACGGCCCTTTCTTTGCCATAGTCCCGGAGATGCTGCCTAAAAATGTCGCTGGCGAAGTTATGGCGTTAGTCAACAGTTGTGGAGCGCTCGGCGGATTTGCCGGGACATGGTTTGTTGGCCTTTTAGAAGCGCGCACTGGCAACTCTAAAGCTGGGTTCTTATTGATGTCTATCTGCCTGATAACTTCTGGCTTTATTGTTTTGGCCCTTAGGACATCCGCCCAAAATTCCATCCCACTACAAAACAAACCGACAATGTAGCTATATCATTATTTGTACAATTGCTGCGGGACGGGCAACCCGAGAACTTCAGTTGTACCTCTCAAGAGGTACGGCATCCCATCAAACTATTTTTTCGGAGGTCCACCAGTGGCTCGTTGCCTGATTTCTTTGCTTTTCTTGCTTTTGCCCCTAAGCGCATATGCACAGGGCAGCAATATATTTCTTGGATATTCCTATTTGAATGCCAATTCTCCGGCTGGAGACCGCTCCAACCTTAATGGCTGGAATGGATCGCTCGAAGGGAAAATATTGCCATTCGTGGGAATTGTGACAGACATCAGCGGACACTATGGAAGCCAAACCTTCTTCCCCTGCTCAGGTACAGATTGCTTCGCGTCCGGTCTGAGTACACGGCAATACACTTTCCTTTTTGGGCCGCGTGTGTCTGTCTCGGTCGGAAAAATCAGACCCTTTGCACATTATTTGGTTGGAGCGGGCCATATTTCCGTTACCGACAACGGTGGATCAGACACATCCTTCGCACAGGCGGTTGGTGGTGGTGTTGACTACAAACTTGTTCCTCTAATTGGGCTGCGCGTTCAGGGAGATTTCCTGCAGACCCGCTTCTTTGGCGCGAAACAAGATAACTTTCGTTTATCGACAGGGATCGTGCTGCATTTTTAGTGTGGCCGCTAGTTGGTATTACGACCTTAGAAGTGACTAACGAATATTTCAGCGATGCCTTCTCTAGTAGAATTTGCACAAGATAGTTCCCAGATCCAGTCGAGGCGCAAGAAAGCAGAAGGTACGATGTTCCGTGCATTTAAAGATGTAATCCTGTCCTCTTCAGTTTTTGTTGTAGTTTTCGCATTGCCCTTATTCGCGCAAACAGCTCGGTCAGCATCGGAATCAGTCGACAAAACACAACTATCTGGAAGTATCAGCGGGACCATCGTGGACAGCACACAAGCTGTCATCGCCGGGGCCCGCATAAAGTTAACACCCGGAGGAAGCGCACCAGCACAGGAGACAACCTCAGCCAGCGATGGAAAGTTCTCGTTTCCGAACGTGCCGTCTGGGCCATTTCAGATGATCGTCACGGCTACGGGCTTTGCAACGCAAACGGCTTCTGGAGAGTTGCAGGAGGGAGAAATGCATAATCTCCTATCTATTACTCTCGCTGTTGCAAAAGCCGACACCGAGGTTTTGGTTTCACCCGCAACCAATGTAGAAGTGGCTGAAGAGCAAATCAAGGTTGAAGAACAGCAGCGAGTCTTGAAAGTCATCCCCAATTTCTATGTCAGCTATGTTCCCAACGCTGCACCGCTGATCGCCCGGCAAAAGTTTCAGCTGGCGTGGAAAACGGTGATCGATCCCGTGAGCTTTCTCGTAATCGGCGCCGTCGCTGGAATCCAACAGTCGCAGGACAACTTTCCTGGATACGGTCAAGGCGCACAGGGCTATGCCAAACGCTATGCGGCGTCTTACGGAGATTTGCTCTCTGGCACGTTGATCGGCAGTGCCATATTGCCATCACTTCTCAAACAGGATCCGCGCTATTTTTACAAGGGAACTGGAAGTAAGCATTCGCGTGTTCTATACGCGCTGGCAAACGCGGTGATCTGCAAGGGCGACAACGGACACTGGCAGACGAATTACTCCAGCATTCTGGGAAGTCTTGCCGCAGGCGGATTGTCTAACCTTTACTATCCCGCTGAAGATCGTAACGGCGCAAGATTGACCTTTGAGAATGCGGCCATCGGAATCGGCACGACAGGCGCGCTCAACCTGATGGAAGAATTTGTAGTGCGCAAATTCACTCCCAAGAACACTGATCCGGAACCGAAACACTGATGACTGCACGGACCTTCAATTGACGCCGCCGTATTGGTCCCCAAAGAAATCGCTTTTGTTCCAGGTTGGCCGCTGAGGATCGTTTTGCAGATTGAATGAGCGAGGACCAGAGGTCCGCCCTCGCTCATTGCACACGCAAACAGATCCGCCAGATCAGCGATACCCACCAGATGCCGAAATCACTTCGCCGGTAATCCATTGCGAGTCGGGGGACGCTAGGAACACCGCGACTCGCGCGATGTCTTCCGGCTCGCCGGGACGACCCAGCACAGTGCGATTGATCATCTGTTTTTCAAAGTCTGTGCCAACAATGCCCATCGTATCTATACCCTCAGTTTTTGTGTAACCCGGGTTGATAGAATTGACGCGAATTTTTTTTGGGCCTAATTCCACCGAAAGCACACGCGTGATTTGATCGAGCGCGCCTTTGGTTCCTGAATAGACGGAAGCTGTCGGGACCGGATTGTAACTAGCCACCGAACTGATGTTAATCACGCTGCCGCCGCCGGGGCCAAAATACTTTACTGCTTGTTGTGTCGCCAGGATTGGTCCCAGAACGTTGGTGTTGAATTGACTGTGAAATTCATCTTCCTTGACTTCTTCGATTGGATTGAATTTGTAAATCCCGGCATTGTTTACCAGCACGTCGAGTGATCCAAAAGTTTTCTTGGTTTCCGCGAACAGACGCTGCACATCAGCCGCCTTCGACATATCTCCCTGCACGGCGATGGCTTTGCCGCCTTTGCCGGTGATCTCCGCGACGACGCGGTCGGCTCCTTGTTTGCTGGAACTGTAGTTCACGACAACAGAAGCTCCCTCAGCGGCTAGACCTTTAGCAATTCCTGCGCCAATTCCTTTCGATGCTCCTGTAACGATGGCTACCTTCCCTGCCAGCTTGCCCATATGGCCTCCTAATTTCGATGATGATTCGATATTTCGATAATCATCTAATCATGAGATGCGGGGAGGCCAGCCAGGATTCGCAGAGTTTTAGATCTTTGCAAGTCGCTGAATATAGGCACGCAAAACGTCACGTTGGAGGACCAGGCTGGCGAATTTGCCTTGGCGTACAATTTCGACCAAGCCAGCAGTTTCCAGTTCCTTCATGTGATGGGAGAGGGTAGCAGCACTGATCTGCTGCATTTCATGCAGGCGAGAGCACTGCATGGGATTGTCACATTCGCCGATTTGCTGAAGGATCTCCATCCGTCGCGGTTCCGCCAGGGCGCGCGCGATGCGAGTGAATTGCTTATCGGTCAGGCGGACATTTTTGGAAGCTGGCATTAGTTCTAAGTTACGGCGTATGGATAAAAGTGTCTACATCCACAAACGTGAAAAGCCCCGCCTCAAGTAAACTTGGACGGGGCACCTGGGAAGACGGCCAATCTGACGGTCTTTACTGCTGCTTATCGCAGCTGACATTGTTATTCCAGTCCACAAACGAACCCTGCGGGTTGTCCTTCAACCAAACGTGCAACTCGAAAAATGGGCTGGGGATTCCAAAGCGGTTTGGAACACCGATCAGTTGAAAAGCCTGACCTTCAAGTTGCGGTGGCAGATTATTGTGATCTTTGTCCGCAAGCCAAGTGGGTGCATCCACGATGTATTCGACAGCCACCAGTTGAAATCGGTTATGCCCGAGTGGTTCGTAGACCAGTGCTTCGGGATACTCGGCCACAACCTTGCCGTCGCCTACCAGCCCAAAGTTGACATAGTGAATTCCCATGGCGCCGTGGTCGGGACCGCTGACACAGCCAAATGTCGGGACATAATCCGGGCCGGCATTGTCAGGGTTGTTAGCAAACAGCCGTGTTGCGTCGCGAACGGTTTGCACCAGCTTCGCCGGCGCATTGTGGTTGGCGTGTGCGTTGTCATCGGCAAAGCTTGGCGCAACCGTGACAAGGATGCCCAGCAAAGCCACACTCAGGATGTTGGTTGATGTTTGGATCAAATTGCTAAATCGTGTCGTCATAGTTTCTCCTTTTAGAGTTTCAAGATTGGGGCCGTGTTGCAATTGGGAGGGCGAAGTCCGTTACTACCTTTACGATTGGCGCGTTACCTTTATTTAATGAAAAGCGGAGGCGTTAGAAACTGCCTCCGCTCCGTTTGCTTACGCGCCGGTCGAGGAGTCAATCACCTTATTGATCTCCGTGATTTTATTGGCAGGAAAACCGCTCAATTTGGCATGCTGCTGGATGATCTCTTCATCCTCCGCCTCATACACACAGAACGTCTTGTCGGCGGTCACGTAGGACTCCACCCACTCGATGTTCGGTGAAAGCTGCATCAACGCTTCGTTGGATTTAGCGGCAGCTTGCTCCAGTTGTTCCTGACTCAGGGACCCGATTTTCGGAATCTCCCGTTCAATCATGTACTTCTTCATGTCACCCTCCTTTCCACTTCAATCGAACAGTTGCATTCGATATTGCGAAACTAAATGCAAAATAGACTTGCAACAAGATGGCAGATTTGCCATTCTAGAGAGGCAATTAAGCCATGCGCCGTTTTTCGTGATTTTCAGGAGTAGACATGACAGAGGTCACAGTGTTGTTTCTCGATCAAACCTTCTCTTCCACGGCCATCGGCCCGATGGAAGTGTTCCGTCACGCCGGTTCACTGTGGAACATTCTTACGGGAACAAAGCAGACGCCGCGCTTCCGTGTGACGACAGCATCCGCAGATGGACGCGCGGTCCTGTGTGACGGTCCAATTCATATCAAACCTAAGTGCGCGCTCAAAGATATTCGCAAGACGGACCTCATTTTTATTCCCACCACCGGGCTCGGCATCCAGGATGTGGTGCAACGCAACGCATCGGTTGTTCCCTGGCTGCACCGCTGGCACAAACGAGGAGCTGCCATTGCCAGCGTGTGTTCCGGAGTAGGTCTGGTTGCGGAGACCGGCATGCTCGACGGTAAACGCGCTACCACGCACTGGGGACTCGCGGACAGGTTTCGTCAGATGTATCCCAAGGTGAAGTGGATGCCGGAGTTGATGGTGACCGAAGACCGCGGCTTCTACTGCGGCGGAGGCGTGCATGCGGCGCTCGATCTCAGCTTATATCTGGTGGAAAAATTCTGCGGTCATGACATTGCCATGCAAACTGCCAAGGCCCTGCTCCTTGAGACGCCGCGCGCATGGCAATCCGGATTTGCCATTGTCCCATTGAAAACTGAACATAATGATGATGCTATCTCCACTGCACAGGAGTGGTTGCACAAAAATTTTCAACGGCCGTTTCCACTCGATGCACCGGCCGGACAAGCTGGCATGAGCCTGCGCAATTTCGTCCGCCGCTTCAAACAAGCTACTGGCGACAGCCCGCTGATCTACTTGCAGAAGTTACGCATTGCCGCTGCAAGGCGTTTGCTGGAGAACAATCATCGCAGCATGCAGGAGATCAGCGACTCGGTGGGTTATCAGGACGTTGCATTTTTCCGCGCACTGTTCCAGCGGCACACGGGGGTTTCGCCAAGCGCATATCGTGAGAAGTTTGGGATGTAGGCAAACAACAAGTACTACCTAGCTTTGTTGTTAACAATCATCTGAGAATTTTGGAGAATGTTATGGATATTCGATCGTTGCAAAAACCGTTGAAAGAAAAATATAGAAGTGAGCCGGGCAGCTCACGAATAACTTTGACTGCCAAGGGAGGACAGACGGATACGCCACTGTCCTGCTCCGTGGATATTGGGCGAGCAATTTATCAGGCAGAAGCACACAAAGGCGTAGGCGGCGCAGGTACTGCCGCGTGCTCTGGTGATCTTCTTCTAGGAGCGTTGGCAGCCTGTGCGCAACTGACTTGCCAACTGGTGGCAACGGCGATGGGTGTTCCGACTCAACATATCGAAGTCGTCGTAGATGGCGATATGGATTTGTCAGGAACTTTGGGGATTTCGAAGGATGTCGAGGTTGGCTTTGAAGCAATCCGCGTAAAGTTCGATATCGACGCGCCACAGGCTACTCCGGAACAATTGAAATCATTGCAAGAAAAAACTGAGCAATATTGTGTAGTGTTTCAAACACTGGTGCGTCCACCCAAAATTGATACGGAGTGGAACGGCAGCCATTGATCGAGAATCCGGAATTCCAAATAGTATTTGGCCAATCGCATCATTTACGATAACCGCGATGAAAACTCCAGGCAGTTTTGACATTTCCGCCATTAAGCTAAATCGCCGTCAGCTTTTGCGCGGCGCGGGAAGACTAGCCGCGGCCGCCGCCGCATTGAGGCTGATGCCTCCCAACGTACAACACATGTTGGCGCAACCACCGCCGGCTAAAGGCAGCCTGCGCGACATCAAGCATGTCGTAATGCTGATGCAGGAGAATCGTTCATTTGATCATTACTTTGGCACGCTGGCTGGAGTGCGAGGCTTCGACGATGCCAATGCGCTGCACCTTTCCACCGGTCAATCTGTTTTTCATCAACCGGACGATAAGAATCCGAACAACTATTTGCTGCCCTTTCACCTGGACACTCGTGCATCCAGTGCGCAGAAAATTCCTTCTACCAGCCACGCATGGTCAGTGCAGCACGAAGCCTGGAACGGCGGAAAAATGGACCGCTGGCTGCCGGCCCATCGCAAAGCGGATGGAGCACACGGCCCCTACTGCATGGGCTACTACACGCGTGAGGATATTCCGTTCCACTTCGCGCTGGCAGAATCATTCACGTTGTGCGATGGCTACTATTGCTCGGTGATGGGGCCCACCTGGCCGAACCGCATGTATTGGATGACGGGAATGATTGACGCAGAAGGACAACACGGCGGGCCGATCATTGATAATACCGAACCTAAAAATGGTTACACCTGGACAACTTATGCCGAGCGATTGGAAAAAGCGGGCATCAGTTGGAAGGTTTATCAGCAAAAGGACAACTATGGCTGCAATCTGCTGGAAACTTTCAGAGTGTTTAAGGATGCCAAAAAAGGGTCATCGCTCCACACAAGGGGCATGCTGCGCGGCGAGGATGGGCAATTCGAACACGATGCCATCCACGACAAATTGCCGGCGGTTTCCTGGATCATCCCAACCAGCTATCAATCTGAGCATCCGGACTACATGCCGGCGGATGGAGCAGCATTTGTCGCCCGCAAAATAGACGCGATTGCGGCGAATCCTGACGTATGGGCCAAGACCGTTTTTATTCTTAACTACGACGAAAATGATGGCATTTTCGATCACGTCTCGCCACCCGTGCCTGCTGCCGGAACCGCCAATGAATTTCTCCAGGGACTCCCGATTGGCGGCGGCTTTCGCGTGCCATGCATCATCGTTTCTCCGTGGACGACCGGAGGGCTTGTATGCAGCCAGCCATTTGACCATACATCTGCGCTGCAATTCCTCGAAGAATTCACCGGCGTGCGTGAAAGCAATATCAGTGAATGGCGACGGCAAACGTTTGCTTCCCTAAGTGCGGCATTGCGATTGCAAAACGCAAACATGCAGCCACCCGTATTACCGGACACGAGCGGACCGCTTCGATTGGCTAAACATGAATCGTCGGTACTACCCAAACCGATTTTGCCTGGTGAAAAGCAACAACTTCCCCAACAAGAAAAAAATCGAAAGAAGAACAGCTAAAGCGCGTTTAGACAAGACTGCGCTGTCAGCTGTGACCACTTTTCTTGTCCGATCTTTTTGACATTCTTTTTACAGGTCACCCTCGCCAGTATTCGAGCTACTGATACATTGAAAGATCAGCAATCATGGGCTTGCGCAAAATTACTAGCGAATACGGATTGGATCGACCGGCGAAAGACATTGGCGAGGTGCACATTACAGATGCCAACGTTCGGCCATCGGCACTTCGCACCGCACTGGCCGGCCTGATCGGCAATGTTCTAGAGTGGTTTGACTTCGCCGTCTACGGATACTTTGCCAGCGATATTGGCCGTCAGTTTTTTCCGCAATCGAGTCCCGCTGCTCAACAACTTTTAGCATTTGCCATCTTCGCGTTGGGATTTTTTGCCCGCCCGCTTGGCAGCCTGGCGCTTGGCGCAGTTGGGGATCGCATCGGCCGCCGCGCGCTTCTTACACTTTCGATTGCCCTGATGGGTGCATCTACGCTCATCATCGGTTTGCTTCCTACGTATCAGCAGATCGGTGCAGCGGCGCCGTTATTGCTGGTGATCATGCGGCTGGTCCAGGGCTTTTCTGTTGGCGGCGAATTTACCGGCTCCATGGTGTTTACAACCGAGTCAGCGTCGCCGTTGACACGCGGCATCGTCAGCAGTTCCACAGCTGCGGGGACAACCATTGGATTCATTCTCGGTTCTGGATCGGCATGGCTTATCAACTCATTGCTGCGTGCGGACCAGGTGGCGGTTTGGGGTTGGCGTGTTCCTTTTGTTGGCAGTGTTCTTTTTTGTGTGATTGGCTGGTTCCTGCGTCGCGGGCTGCATGAAACCGAAGCAGGACTAAAGGCAGTAGCAATCCGCCCTTCGCTGATTCCATCGATCATCGCGGACTGGATACCGATGTTGCGTACTTTCGGCATTCTTGCTACCACGAACTGCGCTTACTACCTGACCTTCACTTATATCGTGGAACGACGGAAGAACCTGGCTGGCGGGGGTTCAGTGTTTCTACTGGCCAATACGTTAAGCCTTGTCGCGGTGCTAATCGCAAAACCGTTTGGCGGCTGGCTATCGGATCGGGTAGGTAGGCGCAGGCTGATGCTTATCCTGACCATTGCCATTATGAGTTTCATCTACCCGGTGTTTCAGTTGATGTTGTCGGGGACGCCGCGGCAGTTTGTGATGGGCCAGGTCGTTCTGGCAATACCAATCGGCATGGCCTTGGGACTGCAGGGCGCGATGGTCGTCGAAATCTTCCCACTCCGCACTCGCGTGACATCCATGAGCATCGCCTATAGCATCACGCTCGCCCTGGCAGGTGGAACGGCACCACTAGTTTCCGCGTGGCTGATCGAACACTACCAACAGCCGCTTGCTCCCGCCTATTACGTTATATTGCATGGGGTGATTGGACTCGCTTTGATGTGGCCGATGGGGGAGACAAATAATCGCACGCTGGATTAATTAACACTTGCCGTTTTTGCATGTGGCAGCTCGTTCGACCATGGCATCATGCTTTTCAATCCACCGTAATACTTGTCGCGGTCAGAGCCAGCTTCTTGAAAGCGCTTAAGACTGACCTTCCCACCTTAAGACTGACCTTCCCACTTTCTTTCATCAATTTTTAAGCAACGTAGACAGTTGTCAGGCATCCAAACCATGATCATGGGTGCTCTACACACTACCCTCCTGTCCCAAGCGACCTTACTGGAACGTTTACAGCTGGCTCGTAAGCAATCCGATGAGCTGTTTAGCATCGTAAAGCCCGAATTCCTCTATGAGCGGCCGATTGCTGAGCGGCATCGCATCGTCTTCTATATAGGGCATCTGGAGGCGTTTGACTGGAATTTGCTCCGGGAGCGCATCTTTCAAGCCGAGCCCTTCAACCCGATTTTGATCGACTCTTCGCTTTTGGTATTGATCCGGTAGGTGGAGGGTTTCCCTCCGATCAGCCCAAAGATTGGCCCAGTCTGGAGAAAGTACGCAATTATGTTGCGTATGTGCGCAAAACAATCGATGACAATCTTTCCGGTCACTTTTCTGAAAATACCGAGACGATGCTGAACGTGGCCATTGAGCACCGACTGATGCATGCGGAAACGCTTGCTTACATGCTGCACCAGTTGCCTTATGACCAGAAAACAACAATTTCATTCCAAACCTGAGCTAATTTAATGTACCGATTCAGTCACGCCTTCTATGGTAGATATTCCGTCTGGCATAGCAACGCTCGGGTCTTCTCCGGATCTCGGTGATGAACTTGCAGTTTGGCTGGGACAATGAATATCGAAATCCAATCTGCGTCAGAGGTGCCAGTGTTCGCGATTGATAAATACGATGGTGACAAACCGGGAATATCTCCAGTTCGTCGACTGCTGGTGGGTATCACGAGAAGGAGGCAATTTGTGAGCGAGACTCTGACTGGCAAGTGGAAGACCGAACAAAGGTATCCAGCATCCGGTTTTCTGGGGCAGGTGAATGGCGAGTGGCATTACCGGCACAATGTTTGAGGAATCTCATTGCCGTTGGATTGGCCGGTTTATGTGAGCCACGCTGAAGCCAGCGCCTACGCACGTTGGGCGGGAAAGCATTGCCCACCGAAGCCCAGTGGCACCGGGCCGCATACGGCACTCCCGAAGGCCGGAAGCCGCGTATCCCTGGGGCGACGGAACTCCCGGACGCACGCTTAGGCAATTTTGATTTCTCCCCGTTGGGATCCGACGCCGGTCGGCGCATTTCCCCAAGGACAAAGCGCCTTCGGAGTTTCGACTGCTCGGCAATGGATGGGAGTGGACTTCCACTCCGTTCGCAACCCTTCCCCGGCTTCGAACCATTTCCCTTCTATCCGCGGCTATTCCGCCGACTTCTTCGACGGCAAGCACTACGTCATGAAGGGCGGCTCGCGCGCACCGGCGCATCCATGTTGCGCCGTTCATTTCGCAACTGGTTCCAACCGCATTACCAGTACGTTTACGCAGGATTTCGCTGCGTGAGCAATCGAGGTTAGAAAATGGCGACGAGTACATGTGCGGTTTCCGAAATGGCAGCTGACGTTCGCGCGGGATTGTTGCGGCCCGGGCAAAAAGAACTTCCTTCGAAGTATCTGTACGACTCCGTAGGATCGGCGTTGTTCGAGGTCATTTGCACGCTCCCCGAATACGGTCTGACGCGCGCGGATGAGCGCCTGCTCCACGATTATTCCGCCGAGATCGTGAGCAGACTTACGACTCCGGTCATAGTGGCTGAGTTGGGCAGCGGCACCGGCAAAAAAACTCGATGTATTCTTGAGGCCCTCTCTTCTCGCCAGCACATTTCTTATCCGTATTTTCCCATCGAAATTTCCGCCAGCGCGCTGGCTTCC
>CAWBXL010000108.1:0-26297 GCA_963792305.1 uncultured Acidobacteriaceae bacterium
GACCATAGTGCCAAAATAACATTCGTATCAACCGCAGTTCTCAGCTTGCGGCCACGCTTTGTCACCGGAACCACGCTGTCATCCCGCATTTCCCGCACCCAGGAATTGATCTCTTTTACGTTAGAGAAAGCTGGTAAAGCGCCCTGAGTCTTTACGTTTAGACTAGAATTGCAAGAGGTGCCATTCTGTATCCACTCTATTGGTCCTTCCGCCAGTGGGAAATTACGATCAGCGAAGGAAGGCACAACTAGTAGGAAGAATACGCCGCTATATGCATGTCGGGGAGCCATTTTGGGATTTTGTCAGTCCGATACCGTACATTTGAGAAGTAAATTCCATACAGGGAACACTGTATCCCTGAAAAACCTATTACCCACTACACTTGATGCTTGGCGAAGTAGGTCTGTCGTAAATTCTTTAGGTCATTAGAAAAATTCTCTAACCAATTCTGAGGTGCATATGGCCGTTGTGTCGAATAATCAAGCGTCGAACCTTGCCGGATAAGGTGCGGGGCTACCAGGAAGCGATCCTGGAAGAGTGGTTAAAAGCTATGACCAGGGTCCACCCGGCGTTCGGACCTGATATAATATTTCGAATTGCGCAGTCAGGCCGCGCGCTTTTTGAAACTAATTGCAGATGCCACAGAAACCGGTGGCTATGATCTACGTCCATGGCTCCGGCTTGGAGCGCCACGAAGGAGATGCTACCAACGAAATCTCCCGCAGCCGCGCGCAACAGGGGTTCAGTCCATCGGAAACCGCGACATTTGTTTTCTCACTCAAAAACGTCCTTTGTTCGAAAAATGCTTCCTCCATGAAACGGCAACGATCCGCAAGCGTTGAAGACCTCAGCTTTATGGGCCACGACTGAGCTTCTTGATGGGCTCGGACTTTTCACCGCGGAAGTATTCATCAAAGCCAAAGAAAGATGTTATTCGCCGCCAGCAGGAAGAAATGCTGGAGCTGTCGACGCCGGTAGTCAAGCTGTGGGATGGCGTTCTGGCGCTGCCCATGATCGGAACGCTGGACAGCGCCCGTACCCAAGTGGTGATGGAGTCGCTGCTGCAGAGCGATCGTGGAGACCAATTCGCGAGATCGCGATCATCGACATCACCGGCGTGCCCACGGTGGACACGGTGGTGGCGCAGCATCTGCTGAAGACGGTGACGGCGGCCCGCTGATGGGCGCGGACTGCATCATCAGCGGCGTGCGGCCGCAAATCGCGCAGACCATCGTTCATCTGGGCATCAACTTGCTAGACGTGACCACCAAAGCGACGCTGTCTGATGCATTTGCCCTGGCATTGAAGCGAATGGGACTGTGACGATTCGCGCATCGCGGACCGCCGAAAAGTTCAGGAGCAGAGCTAATGGAACGGATTCCGATTCTTGCGAATGGGCGACTTCTTGCTGGTGACGATCCAGGTGGACATGCACGACCGGCTGGCAATGGCGCTGCAGGACGACCTGACGCGAACGATCAGCCAGACCGAGGCGCACGGGGTGTTGATCGACATTTCCAGCCTGGAAATCGTGGATTCGTTCATCGGCCGGATGCTGGCCAATATCGCGGCCATGTCGCGGGTGCTGGACGCCGAAACCGTAGTGGTCGGAATGCAGCCGGCGGTGGCTATCACGCTGGTGGAACTGGGGCTTTCCCTGCCCGGGGTCCGAACGGCTTTAAACGTTGACGCGGGAATGGAAGTTTTGAAACCGTCAGTCCATGAGGAGCAACAGAGGTATGGTGCTCGTTTCCACTGAAACGGTCCCGTGGCATCCGAGCCGGAAATGGTGTGCGGTTCGGCGCACGTGCGAGAAATCGCCGGCCAAGTTGGGTTTCAGCCTAGTCGATCAGACCAAGACTGGTGACCGCGGCCAGCGAACTGGCGCGGAACACCATGATTTATGGTGGCGGCGGCTCCATGCAGACGGAAACATTGAATGGGCCGCGGAGTCGGACTGCGACTGACATTCGAAGACAAGGGCCCGGGAATCCCTAACATCGAACTGGCTCTGCGCGATGGATTCACGACCGGTTCGGGATTGGGCTTGGGTTTAGGCGGCGCCAAGCGACTGGTGAACGAGTTTGAATTGATGTCCCGAGTTGGAGAAGGGACCAAGGTGGCCATCACGCGGTGGAAATAAAAGAGGGCCGTGCATGCTTATCGAAGTTTCCGAATCCAGCCAAGCCGGGGAAGCACGCCGCAGGCCGTCGCCTGCGCGGAAGAGTCTGGGCTTCGAAGCTCTGGGTGCGGGGCGGTGGCCATCGCCACTACCGAAATGGCCACCAATCTGGTGAAGCATGCGCGGCAAGGGCGAGCATTTTGCTGCAACCCCTCAACAAACGCAGCCGGGGGAATGCGTGTGATGGCGATCGATCGTGGACCGGGGATCGCTGACATCGGAAGGGGCTATGCGCGATGGGCATTCGACGGCTGGCTCTCCGGGCAACGGGCTGGGAGCGATCCAGCGGCTTTCCGATGCATTTGATGTTTATTCGGTGGCTGAGTCGGCACGGTGGTCCGTGCGGATTTCTGGGTCAAGAACAAATCCCGCAGAACGCTTGGACCGTGCTCCATGGAGTTGTGTCCATTGCCGTTCGATGGCGAAGAGGAGATCCGGCGACGGCTGGGGTATCCGGAAGCTTCGGGACTAGCGTCTTGATGATGGTCGTCGACGGCCTGGGACACGGGCCCCTTGCGTCTGAAGCTCGCAGGAAGCCAAGCGGGTATTAGGCGGAGACACCGTTACTCCAGTGGGAATTGTGTCAGGATTCATGCTGCCCTGAAGAAAACACGGGGGCAGCCATGGCGATTGCCAAGCTCGATCTCGACAAGATGATTTTGCGTTTCGCCGGGGTCGGCAAATTTCCGCCAGCCTCGTGTCGCCCGATAACAGCCGCGGATTGGCATCGCACAATGGAACCTTGGGCAGCACATTGGCCGGATCCAGGAGTTCTCCTACCCATGGCAACCCAACAATGTCTGGTTATGCATTCCGATGGCTGATCGACGCGGTGGGACTTGCAACGCTATCCGGGAATCTGGAGTAAACATCCCAGCATCATTGCGGCGATGCTGTATCGTGATTTTTGTCGCGGGCGGGACGATGTAACGGTATTCGTCGCTGCATCTTTACTGAGATATCCAGGCCCTATCTATGGCTGCAACTTTTTCACCATCGACATCCGGTACGAGACATGATGTAGTGCTGGCGCGCCAAAAAGCGCGCGCGGTTGCCAACGCACTCAAGTTCGATATCGCAGGACCAGACTCGCATTGCCACAGCCGTTTCCGAAATTGTCCGCAATACCTTCCAGTATGGAGGCGGCGGGCGGGCCGAATTCCGCCTGAGAGACTTCCCGGAAAGAATGCTCGTGATCACTTGCGCGATAAAGGCAAGGGGATTCCTCACCTCAACGAGATCCTGGACGGCAAGTATGTTTCGAAAACCGGGATGGGCCTCGGCATCATCGGCGCCAAACGGCTGATGGATCAGTTCCACATCGAGAGCACGTCCGGGCAAGGGAACGACCGTGGTGCTGGGTAAAACCATTCCCCGAAGGTTTCCCGCCTTCGAGACAAAAGAACTTGGTAAGCTTCTCTCCAACGTCGAAGCAGTCCACAACCCCTACGAAGAATTGCAGCGGCAAAACAAGGAATTGTCCGCACCATGGAAGAGTCTGCGTAATCAGCAGGGGAACTGGCGCAGTTAAATCGTGAACTGGATGAGACCAATCGCGGCGTAGTGGCGCTTTACGCAGAACTCAACGACAAAGCGGATTTTTTGCAGCGTGCTTCGGAGATGAAAAGTAATTTTCTCTCCAACATGAGCCACGAATTCCGCACGCCACTGAATTCGGTCCTGGCGCTGAGCCAGATTCTGCTCGACCGGCTGGACGGCGATCTGAGCTCCGAGCAGGAGAAACAAGTCCGCTATATTCGACGATCGGCACAGGATTTGACGGATCTGGTCAACGATCTGCTGGATATCGCCAAAGTGGAAGCTGGCAAAGTACCATACGGCCCAGCCATTTCAGCATTGAGAGCCTGTTCTCCGCATTGCGCGGCATGCTGCGGCCTTTAGTAGCGCAAAATTCATCGGTGTCCCTGGTTTTTGATGAATCACGGGATTGCCGGAACTTTACACCGATGAAGCCAAGCTGTCACAGATCCTCAGGAATTTTATTTCCAACGCGTTGAAATTTACCGAGCGCGGAGAAATTCGTGTGTCCGTGTCCCCTGGCCATGACAACACGGTGGTATTTTCCGTGTCCGATACCGGAATAGGCATTGCTCCTGAAAATCAGGAACGCATTTTCAAAGAGTGGGAACAAGTGGAAGGCAAACTACAAAAGACCGCTAAGGGAACAGGCCTGGGCCTGCCGTTGTCCCGAAAACTGGCGCAACTGCTGGGTGGAAATATTTATGTAAAAAGCAAAGTTGGTCAGGGCTCTACCTTCTTCGTTTCTATTCCGATTCAGTTTGCAGGAGCGACCGAAGTCGCATTTGTACCTGAAGTTGCACACGACCTGGATTCCAACAAATTGCCTATTCTGGTCATAGAAGACAATCGCGAAGCCTTGTTTGTGTATGAGAAATATCTCAAGAACACGCAATTCCAGCTTATTCCCGCCAAAAATTTGAAAGAGGCCCGAAAGCTAATGCAAGAATTCCGGCCGTTGGCGGTGGTGCTGGATGTGCTGCTGGAAGGGGAACACTCTTGGGATTTGTTACAGGAGATGAAGCAAAATCCTTCCACGAAGAATATTCCCGTGTACGTTGTCACGGTCGTGGACAACAAAGAAAAAGCTTTGTCATTAGGTGCTGATGCATTTCATGCCAAACCTTTGGATCGTGTCTGGCTGTTGCAGCAACTCCAGCAGCAAGCTCACAAAGACAATCGCCCGCATGTGTTACTCGTAGACGACGATGAGGTCGCACGCTATCTACTAAGAGGGCTTCTGGCACAGACTGGCTTCCGCATTGCGGAAGCAAAAGGTGGGGTTGAAGGCTTGCGCCACGCCCGGCAATATAAGCCAGACTTGATCATTCTTGATCTGGGAATGCCCGACCTTTCCGGTTTCGAAGTAATTCTGAGTTTAAAGCAAGATCCGGAGACAGCCAGCATTCCCGTAATTATTCATACCTCAAAAATACTGGATGCCGGGGAACGCGCTCTGTTAGAAGGCGCACTGGATATCGTGTCCAAAAATACTCAGTCCAGGAAAGTCGCAATGGCGAGCTTTCAGCAAGCCTTTGCTAAAGCCGGAATCAACGTGGCGGATGAAAAGCAGACAGAAGTTCATATTAGCTAATCAGGAAATGGATATGGCGGACAACAGCTCAACCACAATTTTGACAGTAGATGACAATGAAGCTCTGCGCTATTCGCTCGTAAGGACGTTACGCGATGCTGGGTACCGGGTCATGGAAGCCAAGACGGGGATCGAAGCCTTGGAGATGGTATCCAAGTTGCCCGACCTGGTCACGTTAGACGTCAACCTTCCTGACATTGATGGATTCAAAGTTTGCCAGAGTATTAAGAACAATCCGGCGACCAACCACATTCCGGTACTGCACGTATCTTCCACCTTTGTTGAACCCGAGTATCGTGCACAAGGTTTAAAAGGCGGCGCAGATGGATATCTGGCTGAGCCTATCGATCGCGCAGAACTTCTAGCCACTGTCGGAGCTTTGCTTCGCCTGAAACAAGCTGAACGAGATGTCCGCAGACACGCCGAATTGACAGAAATCGCCCATAAAGAAATTCGTGAGTTGAACGCAGGGCTGGAAATGCGCGTAAAAGAGCGGACCATCGAGCTCGAACAAAAGAGCGAAGAAATTCAGGAACTCAACGGCCGCCTGTTGCAACTACAGGATGAAGAACGCCGCCGCCTGGCGCGCGAACTCCACGACAGCACCGGGCAGATGCTGGCCGCGCTCAATATCAACCTGACATTGCTGAAAGACATGTCTTCCGAAAGCGATGCGAAGATGGCCAAAATAATTCAGGAAAGCGGGGCGCTGACCGAAGAATTGACTCGGCAAATCCGCACCATGTCTTATCTATTGCATCCACCGCTTTTAGATGAGGCGGGTTTGGAATCGGCTTTACGCTGGTATGTAGAAGGGTTTTCCCAACGCAGCAATATCGCAGTTGATATTCAGGTTTCTGAAAATCTCGGTCGCCTGTCCAGCGAGGTCGAAATCGCCCTTTTTCGCGTGGTCCAGGAATCGTTGACCAACGTACACCGCCACTCAGGCAGCCGGGTTGCCAATGTCCATATTGCCCGCGACTCTGATCGCGTAGCTCTGGAAATACGCGATGAAGGCAAAACTGAACAGGCAGGAAAAAAGTCTTTTGCCCCCGGCGTTGGAATCCTGGGCATGCGAGAGCGCGTCAGACAACTGGGTGGCAGGCTTGAGATCTTCTCGGACGAGCATGGCACACTGATCCGGGCGTTGGTTCCCATCGACAAAAACGTTGTAGCTGAAATGGTTTCTTAGCTCTCAATCCGGCTCAATCGCTGGCAACGAGTGCTTGACTACGACCGGCACGTTGGGCGGCGGTGGAACTGGCAGTGGAAGCTCTACGGTACCCAGGTTATTACTCATCAAATCATCGATTCCCAGACGCAGCGAAACAGCTTCTACGGGCACATCCACTTCAAGATGTATGCGCACTCCCCCGCTAAGGACATCCTTATAATCGTCCCCTTTGAGATCAGTCGTCCAATTCGATGTAACTCCTGTTAATTGTTTACCATTGCTATCAAAAGAGGTGATCATGAAACCCAGCGAGCAATGACGAATGTCATCCTCTTTGGGTACGAAACGCAAACCAGCGCTATCCACCGCATAGTCAATCGCGTAATGCTGGACTTCTACCGTCGCCGGTAAAATCAACTTTTTCTTCGTAGATGCCAGTAGAATTTTCCCAGTCTTGGCGCTATCTATCTTCTGCTTGGCCCCCACCGGCACCACTTGAGCCGCGAAAATAATCTGACGGGATTGCGGAGCTGCATGCTGCATTGCCGCCGTGCCGACGTTCTGGTAAAGATTGGCATTTTTTACCGGCGTGTCAGGATCTTCCGCGTAGTATCCCGGACGATAGTGCAGGTGATAACTCCTATCGGTCAAAGTGACTTTGATTTTCCTGAATTTGCCGTTGTAATTTTTGTTCGCAGGGTAGTAAGACAACGTGTAGTAGTTTGAGCCTTGCTCGCTCGCCGTGGAAATGGCTTCATCAATGGCATTCAGGCTGTAAAACGCCTTGCCGCCAGTATCGGCGGCAATTTGGTTGATTGTGTCCCAGGATGCTCCCTGGTTCTCCAGGTCCTGCATTCCCTGTTTCTGCATGGCGTCACTGGCGGTGATGATATTGTCGCCGTTCTGCGACACCCGACCTAAAGACAATGGCATTGCCGTTTGTGTCGGTGCAAGATTTGGTACAGCGCCAGCACTCACAGTTGTGTCCATGCCTTTCACGTCCACCGGATAAACCGAAACATGCCCATCAGCAAATAAGTTGGTGACTTGCCTGATTTTCGCGCTATAGCTGCGATGTTCAATGGCAATGTCTCCAAGGTCTGAATTGGTTGAAATGGAGAATGGAAACGAACCAGAAAGCCAGACCACATTCTTGCGGCCCGGAAGTCCGGAAAGATATCGAGCCAGTTGCATCAGGGCGTCCATGGTAATTCCCGCCCGCATATCAGTATCGTTGATCTGTTCAACAGCTTGTACCGCTTGAAGTCCTTGTAACAGGACTTGCCACGTATTCCTCTGGTCTTTCTGCGAGAGTTCGCGTATCGACTCAACGACATTCTCTGTGGTGTCCTGTGTCGCTTTCCATAGGACGGCCCTGGTTGTATCTTTCGCGTTGATCGCCGAAAGCAGGCGGTCCTCATCGTTGGTGAAACCCTGGATCAAACGAAGATGTGAGGTTCGGTCCGAGCTCAACGTACAGAGCGCAAATTTTGCTTCCTGCTTCTTCGTAGTAAGAAATTTGATCAGCTGCGCCCGCGCATATTGCTGGTCCGCCATGGGCGTGTTTATTAAATCCAAGAGAATAACCGTAACCGCAGATTCGGGTATCTCCGCGTTATTGCTGTAAACATTCGTTGGCCGTGGCTCTGGCTTGGCAGGCGCGGGTGCAGCAGCAGTTTGAAGATTAAATTCCCGAAAGTGGCGGACATTTTGTGCTTTTCCATCTTCAACCAGCCGGAAATCCTCGGGCTTTAGGCCTTTAATAACGCGGCCTTTCACATCAGTCACAACAACGTCGAGTTCGACCGCGTGAGTTGTAACTTTAAATGTTGGGATCGTTCCGGAACTGTCGTTTTTGGCCGTCACTGTGGGTACAGTTGACGCGCCGGGCGCTTTTTGGGCATCCGGTTGAGACGTTTCCCCACCAGCACTTTCCGCGGCATTGGTAGCGGTTAATTTAGTCTGAGTCTCCGGCAAAGCTTCTGACGTGGCTGTTTTATCGGCGTTTTCTTCAGGTCCGGCTTCCATCATTGCATCAATATCGGACTTGGTGGAAATCACATATAAGCCGGGCACATCCGCTTTCAATGCGGTGAATTTTGCCTGCTCTTCTGTGGACATTTGCGGCAGACCATAAACTTCCAGGGTGGAATCGTGCAGAACAGCCAACCGGCGTCCATCGGGAGAAAGTGCGACATTTTGACCGCTGAGCACCACCGGACTTATTTGCAAAGACTGGATCGGACTTCCACTGGCGGTTTCGTAAACTTCGACAACCTGTTCCAAGCCGGTATTCGGGTCATTTACATTAAGGTTATCGGCCGCTGGAACGGAAGACGAAGCAAACCGTAGTGTACTGAGCCCAAAACGACTGCCATCTTCACTGCGTGTAACCACCGGACGATAACGATGCTGGGCCCAATTTTGCCGCCACATCCGGTGACCCGTCACCGTAAATGCGCTTTACGCTATATTCACTGCCGGTCAAAGGACAACGTCCGATTCAGAACTGAATTATTGCTGGAATAAATTAACTCAGGAATACAGCGCGACCTCACGCGCGCAAGGTTCTGGCGTTCGGGCAGACTTGGGCCGAAACGGGCCAGCCACAAATTGTCCTTTTGGATCACGTCGGCGAAGCCTGTGCTGGTCGCATCGAGATTTACAATTTGATTCACCTTCAGGGTTCGCACTATGGTCAGCGAATTCGCATCCACAAATTGGATTTGATACTTGGGGGCGATATTTTTCGTTTCTGACTTTACTCCCGCTACCTTCCCCGGATTTTCCTCATCCGTACTCTCGATCACAATTTGCTTTCCATCCGGAGTCACTGACACCCATAACAAATCAGCGGGGAAAATCGGCAGCACAGTTTCTTGCAGAGAAGAATCCACGATGTAGAGGCTGTTCAACTTACGCAGCAAAAAATGCCCGTTTCCCAAGGACCACAGATAACGGGAGTGGTCATGCAGATACCAATCCACTTCCTTCACAACTTTACTGGTAGAGATCTCCAGCACAGCCGCATGCACCAGACGGTCGCCATCAGCGGGCGGGCACTCTGGATGACGCTTGAACAATTTTTTGTTATTGAAGGTGAACAGGAGATGATCAGCATCAACGAAATCTACCGAAACGCTCGCCTGATCCGTAAGTCGCTCCATTGGCGACAAGCTCTGATACGTAATTTTTGACAAATCAATTTTTGCCATTGGCGGTATGTTGCCAGTTTCACTGGCTGAAAACAATCCAGCGGTGACAAGTGCAGCCGCAACGCCAATGGCAAAAATTGATTTGTCAAAGGTGACCTATCAGAGCTTGTCGCCAATGGAGCGACTTACGGATCAGGCGAGCGTTTCGGTAGATTTCGTTGATGCTGATCATCTCCTGTTCACCTTCAATAACAAAAAATTGTTCAAGCGTCATCCAGAGTGCCCGCCCGCTCATGGCGACCGTCTGGTGCATGCGGCTGTGCTGGAGATCTCTACCAGTAAAGTTGTGAAGGAAGTGGATTGGTATCTGCATGACCACTCCCGTTATCTGTGGTCCTTGGGAAACGGGCATTTTTTGCTGCGTAAGTTGAACAGCCTCTACATCGTGGATTCTTCTCTGCAAGAAACTGTGCTGCCGATTTTCCCCGCTGATTTGTTATGGGTGTCGGTGACTCCGGATGGAAAGCAAATTGTGATCGAGAGTACGGATGAGGAAAATCCGGGAAGGTAGCGGGAGTAAAGTCAGAAACGAAAAAGATCGCCCCCAAGTATCAAATCCAATTTGTGGATGCGAATTCGCTGACCATAGTGCGAACCCTGAAGGTGAATCAAATTGTAAATCTCGATGCGACCAGCACAGGCTTCGCCGACGTGATCCAAAAGGACAATTTGTGGCTGGCCCGTTTCGGCCCAAGTCTGCCCGAACGCCAGAACCTTGCGCGCGTGAGGTCGCGCTGTATTCCTCTAGTTAATTTATTCCAGCAATAATTCAGTTCTAATCAGACAATATCCTTGACCGGCAGTGAATATAGCGTAAGCGCATTTACGGTGACGGGTCACCGGGATGTGGCGGCAAAATTGGGCCCAGCATCGTTATCGTCCGGTGGTTACACGCAGTGAAGATGGCAGTCGTTTTGGGCTCAGTACACTACGGTTTGCTTCGTCTTCCGTTCCAGCGGCCGATAACCTTAATGTAAATGACCCGAATACCGGCTTGGAACAGGTTGTCGAAGTTTACGAAACCGCCAGTGGAAGTCCGATCCAGTCTTTGCAAATAAGTCCGGTGGTGCTCAGCGGTCAAAATGTCGCACTTTCTCCCGATGGACGCCGGTTGGCTGTTCTGCACGATTCCACCCTGGAAGTTTATGGTCTGCCGCAAATGTCCACAGAAGAGCAGGCAAAATTCACCGCATTGAAAGCGGGATGGAGCCGGCTTATATGTGATTTCCACCAAGTCCGATATTGATGCAATGATGGAAGCCGGACCTGAAGAAAACGCCGATAAAACAGCCACGTCAGAAGCTTTTGCCGGAGACTCAGACTAAATTAACCGCTACCAATGCCGCGGAAAGTGCTGGTGGGGAAACGTCTCAACCGGATGCCCAAAAAGCGCCCGGCGCGTGCACAACTGTACCCGCAGTCACGCCAGAAAACGACAGTTCCGGAACGATCCCAACATTTAAAGTTACAACTGGCGGGCCAATCGTCGACGTTGTTGTGACTGATGTGAAAGGCCGCGATATTAAAGGCCTAAAGCCCGAGGATTTCCGGCTGGTTGAAGATGGAAAAGCACAAAATGTCCGCCACTTTCAAGAAATTCATTTTACGAAACTGCTGCTGCACCCGCGCCTGCCAAGCCAGAGCCACGGCCAACGAATGTTTACAGCAATAACGCGGAGATACCCGAATCTGTGGGCACGGTTATTCTCTTGGATTTAATAAACACGCCCATGGCGGACCAGCAATATGCGCGGGCGCAGCTGATCAAATTTCTTACTACGAAGAAGCAGGAAGCAAAATTTGCGCTCTGTACGTTGAGCTGGACCGAACCTCACATCTTCGTTTGATCCAGGGTTTCACCAACGATGAGGACCGCCTGCTTTCGGCGATCAACGCGAAAGATACAACCAGGGCCGTCCTATGGAAAGCGACACAGGACACCACAGAGAATGTCGTTGAGTCGATACGCGAACTCTCGCAGAAAGACCAGAGGAATACGTGGCAAGTCCTGTTACAAGGACTTCAAGCGGTACAAGCTGTTGAACAGATCAACGATACTGATATGCGGGCGGGAATTACCATGGACGCCCTGATGCAACTGGCTCGATATCTTTCCGGACTTCCGGCCGCAAGAATGTGGTCTGGCTTTCTGGTTCGTTTCCATTCTCCATTTCAACCAATTCAGACCTTGGAGACATTGCCATTGAACATCGCAGCTATAGCGCGAAAATCAGGCGAGTCACCAACTTATTTGCTGATGGGCATGTTTCGGTTTATCCGGTGGACGTGAAAGGCATGGACACAACTGTGAGTAAGCTGTACAAAAATATTGAAAGAACAAACGGCAATGCCATTGTCTTTAGGTCGGGTGTCGCAGAACGGCGACAAATATCATCACCGCCAGTGACGCCATGCAGAAACAGGGAATGCAGGACCTGGAGAACCAGGAGGCGTCCTGGGACACAATCAACCAAATTGCCGCCGATACTGGCGGCAAGGCGTTTGCCGCCTGAATGCCATTGATGAAGCCATTTCCACGGCGAGCGAGCAAGGCTTCAAACTACTACACGTTGTCTTACTACCCTGCGAACAAAAATTACAACGGCAAATTCAGGAAAATTAAAGTCACTTTGACCGATAGGAGTTATCACCTGCACTATAGTCCGGTATTTTACGCGGAAGATCCTGACACGCCGGTAAAAAATGCCAATCTTTACCAGAACGTCGGCACGGCGGCGATGCGACGTGCCGCTCCGCAATCCCGGCTACGGATACTTTTCGCGGCTCAAGTGGTGCCGGTGGGGGCCAAGCAGAAGATAGATAGCGCCAAGACTGGGAAAATTCTACTGGCATCTACGAAGAAAAAGTTGATTTTACCGGCGACGGATGGAGAGAAGTCCAGCATTACGCGATTGACTATGCGGTGGATAGCGCTGGTTTGCGTTTTCGTACCCAAAGAGGATGACATTCGTCATTGCTCGCTGGGTTTTCATGATCACCTCTTTTGACAGCAATGGTAAACAATTAACAGGAGTTACATCGAATTGGACGACTGATCTCAAAGGGGACGATTATAAGGATGTCCTTAGCGGGGGAGTGCGCATACATCTTGAAGTGGATGTGCCCGTAGAAGCTGTTTCGCTGCGTCTGGGAATCGATAGTTTGATGAGTAATAACCTGGGTACCGTAGAGCTTCCACTGCCAGTTCCACCGCCGCCCAACGTGCCGGTCGTAGTCAAGCACTCGTTGCCAGCGATTGAGCCGGATTGAGAACTTGCAAGAAACCATTTCAGCTACAACGTTTTTGTCGATGGGAACCAACGCCCGGATCAGTGTGCCATGCTCGTCCGAGAAGATCTCAAGCCTGCCACCCAGTTGTCTGACGCGCTCTCGCATGCCCAGGATTCCAACGCCGGGGGCAAAAGACTTTTTTCCTGCCTGTTCAGTTTTGCCTTCATCGCGTATTTCCAGAGCTACGCGATCAGAGTCGCGGGCAATATGGACATTGGCAACCCGGCTGCCTGAGTGGCGGTGTACGTTGGTCAACGATTCCTGGACCACGCGAAAAAGGGCGATTTCGACCTCGCTGGACAGGCGACCGAGATTTTCAGAAACCTGAATATCAACTGCGATATTGCTGCGTTGGGAAAACCCTTCTACATACCAGCGTAAAGCCGATTCCAAACCCGCCTCATCTAAAAGCGGTGGATGCAATAGATAAGACATGGTGCGGATTTGCCGAGTCAATTCTTCGGTCAGCGCCCCGCTTTCCTGAATTATTTTGGCCATCTTCGCATCGCTTTCGGAAGACATGTCTTTCAGCAATGTAAGTGCGATATTGAGCGCGGCCAGCATCTGCCCGGTGCTGTCGTGGAGTTCGCGCGCCAGGCGGCGGCGTTCTTCATCCTGTAGTTGCAACAGGCGGCCGTTGAGTTCCTGAATTTCTTCGCTCTTTGCTTCGAGCTCGATGGTCCGCTCTTTTACGGATTCCAGGCCCTGCGTTCAACTCACGAATTTCTTTATGGGCGATTTCTGTCGATTCGGCGTGTCTGCGGACATCTCGTTCAGCTTGTTTCAGGCGAAGCAAAGCTCCGACAGTGGCTAGAAGTTCTGCGCGATCGATAGGCTCAGCCAGATATCCATCTGCGCCGCCTTTTAAACCTTGTGCACGATACTCGGGTTCAACAAAGGTGGAAGATACGTGCAGTACCGGAATGTGGTTGGTCGCCGGATTGTTCTTAATACTCTGGCAAACTTTGAATCCATCAATGTCAGGAAGGTTGACGTCTAACGTGACCAGGTCGGGCAACTTGGATACCATCTCCAAGGCTTCGATCCCCGTCTTGGCTTCCATGACCCGGTACCCAGCATCGCGTAACGTCCTTACGAGCGAATAGCGCAGAGCTTCATTGTCATCTACTGTCAAAATTGTGGTTGAGCTGTTGTCCGCCATATCCATTTCCTGATTAGCTAATATGAACTTCTGTCTGCTTTTTCATCCGCCACGTTGATTCCGGCTTTAGCAAAGGCTTGCTGAAAGCTCGCCATTGCGACTTTCCTGGACTGAGTATTTTTGGACACGATATCCAGTGCGCCTTCTAACAGAGCGCGTTCCCCGGCATCCAGTATTTTTGAGGTATGAATAATTACGGGAATGCTGGCTGTCTCCGGATCTTGCTTTAAACTCAGAATTACTTCGAAACCGGAAAGGTCGGGCATTCCCAGATCAAGAATGATCAAGTCTGGCTTATATTGCCGGGCGTGGCGCAAGCCTTCAACCCCACCTTTTGCTTCCGCAATGCGGAAGCCAGTCTGTGCCAGAAGCCCTCTTAGTAGATAGCGTGCGACCTCATCGTCGTCTACGAGCAACACATGCGGGCGATTGTCTTTGTGAGCTTGCTGCTGGAGTTGCTGCAACAGCCAGACACGATCCAAAGGTTTGGCATGAAATGCATCAGCACCTAATGACAAAGCTTTTTCTTTGTTGTCCACAACCGTGACAACGTACACGGGAATATTCTTCGTGGAAGGATTTTGCTTCATCTCCTGTAACAAATCCCAAGAGTGTTCCCCTTCCAGCAGCACATCCAGCACCACCGCCAACGGCCGGAATTCTTGCATTAGCTTTCGCGCCTCGTTCAAATTTTTGGCGGGAATGAGCTGGAATTGCGTGTTCTTGAGATATTTCTCATACACAAACAAGGCTTCGCGATTGTCTTCTATGACCAGAATAGGCAATTTGTTGGAATCCAGGTCGTGTGCAACTTCAGGTACAAATGCGACTTCGGTCGCTCCTGCAAACTGAATCGGAATAGAAACGAAGAAGGTAGAGCCCTGACCAACTTTGCTTTTTACATAAATATTTCCACCCAGCAGTTGCGCCAGTTTTCGGGACAACGGAAGGCCCAGGCCAGTTCCCTTAGCGGTCTTTTGTAGTTTGCCTTCCACTTGTTCCCACTCTTTGAAAATGCGTTCCTGATTTTCAGGAGCAATGCCTATCCCTGTATCGGACACGGAAAAAACCACCGTGTTGTCATGGCCAGGGGACACGGACACACGAATTTCTCCGCGCTCGGTAAATTTCAAAGCGTTGGAAATAAAATTCCTGAGGATCTGTGACAGCTTGGCTTCATCGGTGAAAAGCTCCGGCAATCCCGTGATGTCATCAAAAACCAGGGAAACCGATGAATTTTGTGCTACTAAAGGCCGCAGCATGCCGCGCAATGCAGCGAACACGCTCTCAATGCTGAAGTGGCTGGGCCGTATGGTAACTTTGCCAGCTTCTACTTTGGCGATATCCAGAAGATCGTTGACCAGATCCGCCAAATCCTGTGCCGAGCGTCGAATATAGCGGATTTGTTTCTCCTGCTCGGAACTCAGGTCACCGTCCAGCCGGTCGAGCAGAATCTGGCTCAGCGCCAGGACCGAATTCAGTGGTGTCCGGAACTCGTGGCTCATGTTGGAGAGAAAGTTACTTTTCATCTCCGAAGCACGCTGCAAAAAATCCGCTTTGTCGTTGAGTTCTGCGTAAAGGGCCACTACACCGCGATTGGTTTCGTCGAGTTCACGGTTTAACTGTGCAAGCTCCGTCTGCTTCTCGCGCAGATCGTCCATCGTGCGGAGAAGTTCCTTGTTCTGCTGCTGCAACTCCTCGTAGGGGTTGCTGGAAGATGATTCGACTTTGGATAAAAGCTGAGTAAGTTCTTTTGGCTGTAGGCGTGAAAATTTCTGGGGAATGATTTTCCCCAGCACCACGCGCGTTCCTTTTCCCGGAGCAGTGTCTACGCTGAAATAATCCATGAGCCGCTTGGCGCCAATCATGCCCACGCCCATACCGGTCTCTGAGACATATTTCCCACCAAGAATTACATCCAGGTTGGGGATGCCCCGGCCGTTGTCCTTGATGGCAATGATAAGGGACTTTTCCGGGGTCTCATCAATACGGAATTCCACTCGCCCGCTGCCTGCATATTGGAAGACATTGCGGACGATCTCGGAGACAGCGGTGGCAATACGAGTTTGGTCTTGAACATCAAACTTCAAAGCGGCTGCAATGGTCCTGGCTTTTTGACGCGCCAGTACCACGTCATGTTCGTATCGAACGTCGACAGTGAGTATGTTCAGCGTCATGCCTGATTCTTTGCCACCAGCACCGTCACATCGTCCCGCCCGCGAACAGAATCGCGATACAGCAAGCCGGCGATCAGCGCGGGGTGTTTGCTCCAAATGCCGGGATAGTCACTCAAGTTCCAGCGTGTATTCAATCCGTCGGAATGCACCACTAAAATGCTGTCTTGGTTCCAGGGATAACTGAATTCCTGGATCCTGTGAATCTGATGTCCCAGTGTGCCGTTGTGAGGTGTCAGAGAACGCGATGTCCCCGGCGATACAATCGCCGCGCCAACATTTCCTATACCCGCGTAATGCAACAGCTGTTTTTCCGGGTCCAGCACTGCAACTGACATGGCCGCGCCACGGGTTTTCTTCAGCGCATCATGGCAATCCTGAAGAATAGCGGCGGGAGTAACATTTTTTATGACACTAACCACCCGTTCCGCTTCGCGCGCGGCTTCAGCCGCATTTGGTCCGTGCCCCAAACCATCTACCACCATGAGGATCACGCAAGTCCCGAACTTCCTCACACTCCAGCCGTCGCCTATCTCCTGTTCACCGGGAAACGGCAATGTAACTACTCCATGGCGCACGGTCCAATCATTCTTTGGGACCTTTCCTCCACGCCAGAAATCGGAGACGATGGCTGTTCCCGACTCAACGGAATAAATTTCAAATTCGTGCGACATCCGCTTAATGGCGCCTAACCCGTTGCCCATCGTGCCAGCCGTTGAGTGGCCGTCTTGCAGGGCATCACTTAGATTGCGAATGCCGGGGCCTTTGTCGAGTGCCAGGATACGCATCCCTCGGCTGCCATTGTTGGCAATTTCAGAAATAATGATCGAACCTTCGCGCGCATGCTTGAAGAGATTTGTGGTCATTTCCGTCGACCGCAATGGCAACCGCGCCGCGCTCGATTCGCTTAGCCCAACCTCTTCCGCGCATCTGACTGCCTGACGGCGTGCCTCCCCGGCATGGCTGGTATCTCGGACCTGATCAACATGAAGTTCCTGGGTATTTATTTCCAGCGAGTAATCGCGATCCTGGTCCCTTCGCCTACGCGGGAATCAATTCGAACTCGTTGACCAAACGTTTGGCTCCGCTCAAGGCCCAAGCCCAGCCCGGAACCGGTGGTGAAACCATCGCGTAAAGCCAGTTGGATTCAGGAATGCCCGGGCCTTTGTCTTCAAATACGAGTCTTAGGCCGACCCGTGGCCCATTCAGCGATTCCATCTCCATGGAGCCGCCGCCCCCATAGATCAATGGTATTGCGTGCCAGTTCGCTGGCGGCGGTCACCATTTTGGTCTGATCCACCAGGCTAAATCCCAGCTGCGCGGAAACTTCCCGCACGCGGCGCCGTACGGCTACCACGTCGGGCTCGGTCTCAGAGGAACAGTTTCAGTTGATGATGACTGCCATACATGGCCTTGTTGCAGCGGCGTCGACGATTCCGCAAAATTCCATGCCCGCGTCGACATTCAGCGCGGTTCGAACCCGGGCAGAGAAAGCCCCAGCTCCACCAGTGTGATCGCCACGGCAGGTTGCATCCCGACCACAACGGTTTCTGCATCCAGCACGCGCGACATGCCCGCGATATTGGCAAGCATGCGGCCGATAAACGAATCCACAATCTCCAGGCTGGAGATATCGATTAGTACCCCGTGCGCCGAAGTCTGGCTGATCTTCTGGGTCAGGTCGTCCTGCAGAGTCATGGCCAGGCGGTCGTGCATGTCCACCTGAATAGTGACCAATAAAAAGTCACCCATCCGAAGAATCGGAATTTTTTCCAAGCCATTCTCCTATTTGTGGTCGCCGTTACGAGTGAAAGTCACGTTCGACTTCCTTAATGCAAGTGCGAATGCGTCGGCCAGCGTCGCCTTGGTGGTCACATCCAGCAAATTGATTCCCAGATGAACGATGGTCTGCGCGATCTGCGGACGCATGCCGCTGATGATGCAATCCGCGCCCATCAATCGGGCGGCGGTCACTGTCTTCAATAGGTGCTGGGCGACCAGCGTATCCACGGTTGGTACGCCGGTGATGTCAATAATCGCGATCTCGGAGTCGGTTGCGCACGATGCTCTCCAGCAGGCGATTCCATCACCACCTGGGTACGAGCACTGTCCAACGTGCCGATCAAGGGGAGCGCCAGGATGCCGTCCCACAGCTTGACCACGGGAGTGGAAAGCTCCAGCATCTCTTCCTGCTGGCGGCGAATTTCTCTTTCTTTGGCTGTGATAAATACTTCGGTGGTGTACAGACCCAGGCCATCTAGGAGTTCTGTTGTTGTCCATAAGGAGGTTGCCAATATTTCCGCATCGCGACTGTACTCCTGCCGCAACCGTTCAAACAGCGGTTTCTTGAGGGAGAAGACATACATGGCGGTTTCTGAAGGCGTGAAACCCTGTTGCGCGCGGCTGCGGGATATATCTGCCAGCACGTCTTTTGTTTCCTTCCACGCTGGCGCCTGTAAATCACTGCCGGCGTTTTCTGATGCAGACGCGATTAATTTCAAAACGTGTGAAGATTGTGTACGCAGCTCGGAGTCTTTCATCAAGTCCGTGCGGCGGGTTGCACTGCTCATGGCCTTCAACCATTCTTCTAGAATCGCGTCTTGATGACCGCGCAGAACATCCGCTAAGGTTCCCGTTTGATTTTTCGACACGACGGACATAGTCACCTCAGAATTGGTTAGAGAATTTTTCTAATGACCTAAAGAATTTACGACAGACCTACTTCGCCAAGCATCAAGTGTAGTGGGTAATAGGTTTTTCAGGGATACAGTGTTCCCTGTATGGAATTTACTTCTCAAATGTACGGTATCGGACTGACAAAATCCCAAAATGGCTCCCCGACATGCATATAGCGGCGTATTCTTCCTACTAGTTGTGCCTTCCTTCGCTGATCGTAATTTCCCACTGGCGGAAGGACCAATAGAGTGGATACAGAATGGCACCTCTTGCAATTCTAGTCTAAACGTAAAGACTCAGGGCGCTTTACCAGCTTTCTCTAACGTAAAAGAGATCAATTCCTGGGTGCGGGAAATGCGGGATGACAGCGTGGTTCCGGTGACAAAGCGTGGCCGCAAGTGAGAACTGCGGTTGATACGAATGTTATTTTGGCACTATGGTCGGGGGAGCTGCCGTCGTCTCAAATTTCAACTCAATTGGTTCAGGCTCGCACGCAAGGCGGACTGGTTATTTGTGCCTCTGTCTACGTGGAGTTGTTGGCCCATTCTTCCGTCAGTCAGAGTTTTGTGGACGGTTTTCTCGCAGATACTAGTATTTCGGTTGATTTTTTGTTAACTGAACCCGTGTGGAGGCAATCATCTCGTAGTTTTGTTGCTTATGCACAACGCCGTCGTCATTCAGGTGGAGGCAGCACCAACGGCTCCTGGTGGATTTCGTTGTTGCGTCTCATGCTCTGCTGTCAGCTGATCAACTTATGACTTTGGATCCGGTACGGTATCAGCAAGACTTTTCAAAACTGCGCATCATCTAGATTTTGTATCCCCACCAAAATACACAGGCCGGAATCCAGAATTAACTTCTGGTTCCGGCCTGCGCTTGCTTCAACTTGAGTTAACCCGGCTTAGCTAGTTCGTGCTAGCAGGGGCCGAAGTGGATGCAGTAGTCGGCGTAGGAGCCGGGCCACCACTGGTCAGCCGCGTCAGCCGTGGGAAGAATGGAGTCACTTCCAGCGGCATCTTGTCGCGGGCTGAGGTGATTGCAACCGGAGCGGTTTTCACCAACTCGGCGGCATCATCCCAGGCATTGATCTTCACGCGTCCACCCAGGGGCAGAGCAGCGATCTGATCGAGCTTGTCAGGTTCGAGCGCCGGGGCATCGTTCATCACTGCGGCAAGACGTGAAACCTGTCCTTCTTTGGAGGTGAAGTTGTTGCCCAGGTGGGCGGTCAGCAACGCGCCGATAGCTGGACCCCGAGCCTGCAACTGGCGCAGGAACAATCCCGCCACTTGCAGTTTCTGTGCGTACGGCGAAGCCTTCAACAGTTCAAGGGCCTTGGCATCAGCAGCAGTCTCTTCTTCCGGAATATGTTTGAAGCCCAGGTTGTTGTAGGTGGACTCATCCGAGAAGAGCATGCGGTCGTTGAAAGCATACTTGCTGCCCAGGTTATGTCCCAGGACGATGTGCGCCAGCTCATGCGAAAGAACCATGGCCAGGCTGCCTTCGTCAGGAAGCACATCCACCAATCCGCGGCTCACGATGATCGTGTTTCCCACGCTGAAGGTTTCCAGCGGAGAAGTGATCATGACGCGGGCGCGAACCGGGGCGGGGCAGAGAAATGTTGTTGGTGACTTCCAGGTTGGTCACAACGGTGTCGAGGACCTTGTCAACTTCTCCCGGAGGTGCGAGCAATCCGCACTTCTGTAAGCGGTCAATGACGTTGTCTTCTGCTTGCTGCTGCCACTCACGCTGCGCTTGCAGAGGAGAAGCATCGGCGGCTGCCGCGCTCTCGTCTTTCACGGAGTCAACCAGCACCTGCGTCAGTTCGTCAGCTTTGTCGCCGTTCTTCAGGTCATAGCCCCAGATGCGACTCTGCGCCTTGAAGGCCAGCTTGTCTTTTGAACCGTAGCTGAAGTCGCCTTCTTCGCTGTAGATGTAAGCCGGTACCCAGTATCCGGGAACCAGATTCAGTCTCCAGCTGTCCATGTGGAAGAACTGCGCGTTGCGCGGGCGCGGAACGTAAGTTCCGTTCAAGCGAACGATGTTGTATTCCTGGTCTTCAACCCAGATGCGTCCCTGGAAGCGTCCCCTGCCAGCGCCCTTCTTTGGGGTGACGTCGAACACGATCGTACGAACGTCGCCGAGGAATTCGCGATGGGCGTAGTGGAATTCGTAATGCTCCTTGTCGAAGGCATCGCGGTCAGCGAAGACCATCCACGAGAAGCCCATGGGGTTGTATTCGAATTTGTAGAGCTTGTTGACGCTGCTCTTTACGCCACCAAGTAACTTGCTCTCGATGCTCTTGTCGAGATCGAGGTAGTCGCGGCGGCTGGGACCTTTGTCGCCCTGAAGATCGAGGCGTCCGAGGAAATAGTGATCTCCCACTGGCACCGGGCCCGCAGTGGTATCGTTCTGCAAGTTTTGTAGATAGGTTTCGATCAGCGGCGTACGCTCAGACAGCAACTTGATCAGATTCTGCTCGCGCTCGATAGCGCGATCGACGACCTGGTCAAGCGTGGTGGGCGCGGCCTGCGCGGTTTGCACAGCCGGAGCCGATGAACTGGTTTGCGCTTGCGCCGAAGCGGGCTGAGCTGCCTCAGTAGCTTGCGACGCCGCGGGTTGCGGTGACGACGACTGCTGCTGTGCCATTGCGCTCAATGACATCAACAGGCAAGCGGTAAACGTAAGTTTCCAGGTACGCATGACTCAAATCCTCTCTATTCTCCGAATACGTTGCTTACTAATCTCAATTCGCCAACTGAAACACCACATGGACTACTGCCGTGAAATCCACTGGGGTTCCTGCGCGCATAGCCGGCTTGAATCGCATTTTGCTGGCGGTGGTAACGGCTGCTTCATCCAGACCGTGTCCTAAACCACGCACTACGCGATTGACGTGTAACTGGCCATTTGCGCCAAACATGACTTCCAACAAGACTTCGCCCTGCAACTTGAGCTGACGGGCCTCATCCGTGTAAACCGGACTCGGCTTGTACGTCACTTCTACGGAAGTAGTGGCTGGGCCGGTTTCGACGGCACGGGCCACCGGACCACCCTTGGTCACTTCCTGCGTTCCGAAGCCGCCCGTAGCTACGCCGCGGCCGTTGCTGCGGCCATCGCCTTGGCCCGGCTGGGCGATTCCATTTCCGAAACCAGCGCTGGCGACTGTGCCTTTAATTCCGTTTGCGCCGCCGGTGCCGTTGCCGGTTCCTGCCCCTTGCGGCAACTCAAATGATCCGAGCTTTGCAGCTTGGAGGTGAGCGCCTTCTTTTCCGGTTCCCGGCAATCCGTTGGGATCGCCGAATCCGCCGGTTTGAACTTTTTGAATTGGAGCATTCACTGTCGGGGTCGCCGAGCTGCCGAATTCACCGGTGTGAATCAATTTCGCTGCGCGCGCTCCGCCTGCGGTCTGCACCAAGTTCGCGGCCTGAAAGTTGTTCATCACAACCTTCGGCGCTTCTTCCGGCTGTTGCCGTTCTCTGGGTGCGCGAATTTGTTGCGGCAGCACCAATTTTGGGGCTTCAAATACAGGAGCTTTGGGCAATAACTTGGCCACTACTTTGGGCTGCTTCATGGCCATCGGTTTGGGCACATCAGTGGCTGGTAAAGGAATAAGTTCGGTAATATGAAAATTCTTTTTCAGCTCAAGACGCTCCGGCCAGATCAGACCAATGCTGAGAATGATCAGGATGAACAACACCAATATGCCGTAGCTGCTGACAAGCGTGCGCCAGCTGATCTTGCGTTCCGGCAGTATTCCGAGCTGAAAGTTATAAGCCGTGGCCATTCAATCTTTCTCCAAAACACTTGGGGGCCCGGGCGCGGGGGGTAGCACGGGGTTGGAGTTTCTAAGGTACGAGAGGCAGGCCGTGGGGTAAACGTGTCTGGCGCTGTTGGACTTTGGTAACAGCAGGTAATGTCTGTAAGAGACCAGAAAATAAGGAATTTATAACCAACGGCGCTTGCCTTAAACGGGGCGTTTTCGGGCGAAACCGTAAAAGATCGGTATGCCGGCCAGAATTACCAGTAAACCAGCGGCAGAATTCAGCAGATTACCGGTGAAAGTCCAATACAAGAGCATGGCAGAAGCTAAAACAAACAATGCAGGTAGAACTGGATATCCCCACATGCGATAGGGCACGGGGGCTTCGGATTTTCGCTGCCGAAAAACAAAAATTGTACTGGCCGCGATCATGTAAAAGAGCCACTCGGCAAATATCGTGAGCGTGAACAACTGCCGGAAGTTTCCTCCGACTAAAAGAAGAACGATTGCCAGAATCGCCTGCACAATAATGGCTGTTGAAGGCGTATGAAATCGCGGATGGACCTTGGCCAAAGCGGAGAAGAAATATCCATCACGGGCTACAGCGAAAGGTACGCGCGCGCCGCTCATGGTTGTGCCGTTGAGGGTAACGAGCATGGACAACGCCATGGCAGCGGAGACGACGGCTGCTCCGAGAGAACCTAACACCAGCCCGGTAGTGTCCGACGCGGGACGCGCAGAGACGGCAATTGCGCTCGCTGGCATGGCATATTGCACTGCGGCATTCACCAGCATGTAGAGAATTCCAACCGTCGCTACGCCCGCAACCAGTGCGAATGGAATACTGCGCTCGGGCCTGCGAATTTCCCCGGCCACCATGTTGAGATCGTTCCATCCATCGTAGGCCCATAGAGCAGCCACCAACGCTGCCATAAAACCGGCGAGTCCACCTTTAGCACCGATAAAGGTGCCCGAGAAATTGCTCCATGTGCCATGGCTATAACTGAACCCCACGGCGACGATGCCGAGCACAATGGCGATTTTCAATACGGTAAAAAACAGCTGAAAATCTCCAGCCTTTTTGATTCCGATGTAGTTGAGGAAAGAGATGAAGATCGCCGCAGAGATAGCGACGAACTGGCCATAAGTAATTTTTGAATGTAGAAGCGAATCTGAGAAAAATGCCAGCGCAGGAAAGGTACCGAGAACGCGAACGATTCCCATCGTGACGCTGGCAATGGAGCCTGGTTTGGCGATCACGAACCAGGTCCACCCGTATAAGAAGGCAGGCAGCCGTCCGTAAGCGTCACGGACGTAGACGTATTCTCCCCCAGCTTCGGGACGCATGGCACCCAGTTCCGCATAAGTAAGCGCGCCGAAGAATGACAGCAGACCTCCAACGATCCAGGCCAGGAAAACTAACTTTGACGAACCGACAGCTTGCGTCATCTCCGCAGGAACAAGAAAAATTCCACTGCCGATAATTGTTCCGATAACAATGGCCGTGGCATGTTTAGTGCCTAAATCACGAGAGAGTTCTGGGGAGTTCCTCATCAAGAAGGAGAAAGTATATACGGAGGGTTAGTTGGCGAGGTCGAGGGGCTCGCGGTAGTCATTCACGAGGCGCTACTTCTCGCGCTCTGCGGTTTAAGGTTTTGGTCTTTGAATACGAAGCTCGCCAAGTATCCAACCGCGAATGTCACCACTGTCCCCAAAGCCACATACCAAGTCCAAGGCACTGCTGTCTTCAGCCAAATAAATAATGACAAAGCAAAGCCAACCAGCATGCCAACCATCGCACCGTTCTCACTGGCCTTCCGCGTGAGTACTCCTAAAAGAAATACACCTAGCAGCGCTCCATAAGCCACCGAAGCAATCGAGAGCCCCACTTCAATCACGCGCGAGACTTTGTGAAGCGAAAGAATCGCCAGTCCAAAAAGAACCAGAGCCCAGATCAGGGTAGAAATCCGCGATAGGCGTAGCTTGCGTTGTTCATCTACTTGCGGATTACCACGCAGATAAAAATCCAACATCGAAGTTGAGGATAGAGAATTAAGCGCTGCACTCAGATTCGACATGGCGGCAGCCAAAATGGCGGCGATAAGCAGGCCAGAAATACCATGCGGCATCTGACTCACAATAAAGGTTGGATAAATGCGGTCGGCCTTCCCGAAAGTTGCCGACGGCACACGGTAATACACAAACAACATCACCCCAACCATCAGGAACAAAGCGAACTGGAATAAAATTGCTATTCCGCTGCTTAAAAGTGCTGTCACCGATTGTTTCTGGTTCCGCGCGGCCAACAAACGCTGCACAATGAGTTGGTCGGTGCCGTGGCTGGCGGTGGTGAGGAAAGCTCCACCCACTACTCCTGCCCAGAAGGTGTAAGGCTGCCAGAAGTTCGGCGCGAAGTCGAAGATTTGCAGTTTCCCGGCGCTTCCCGCGACGCTATGGATTGCATCCCATCCGCCCGGAACCAGGTGCAGGATCGTGAACACTCCAACGATTGTCCCGCCAACATAGATCACCGTTTGCACCACATCGGTCCAGATCACTGCCGCCAGTCCACCTTCAAACGTATAAACCAAAGTGAGAGCGGAGCATATGCTGAACGAGTAGACGAACAACACCGCCCACATGCAACATCATCGATCCCGCCAAGATCGTGCGCAACACGACGCCATGTGCCAGACCGACCACATGCCCGTTCTGGAAGTCGGCGTGACCGCGATCGATCTCAACGAGGACCTCACCAACAACGACTCTGTCCGTGCTTCGATCAGTTTCAGACCTCGACTTGCCGCGACACCGTCACTCAGATCTACTCCCCTCGGCAGCACGACGCTGATGTTCGATCAGAATTATTCGTGGCCGACCGAGAAGGCGGCCATCGCGCTCATCGCCCAGACCGCCGAGCCGCTCTACGCCTGCCCGGCCGCGGGCGCGACGCTCGCGCGCCACAGCAGGCCGCGCAGGTGCAGCTCGCCTGGCCCGCCGTGCCGCCGGTGACCAACTACGTGGTGGAGCGGGCGGACGGCGGCTGCGGCGGCGCCTTCGCCGGCATCGCCTCGACCACCACGGCAGCTGTATACGGACACCGCCGTCGCCCCGGCGCCACCTACGGGTATCGCGTCCGCACCTGCCCGTTCCAGGTGAGCAACTGCGAAGTGGCGGTGATCCCGGGCAACCACCACCACCAACTCTTCACTTCCGTCGCCGCCCAGGACGGCTGGGTGCTGGAGTCGACCGAGACCTCCAACGCCGGCGGCTCGATCGACGCCACCGCCACCACCACCAGCGCGCTGCGGGTGGGCGACGACAACAGGACAAGCAGTACAAGTCCGTCGTCTCCTTCGACACCTCGTCGATTCCCGACGGCGCCACGATCCTCTCGGTGACCCTGCGGCTGCGCCGCGGCACGCTCTCCGGCACCAATCCTTTCACCACTCACGGCACCTGCTGGGCCGACGTCCAGTCGGGCAGCGGCTTCGAGCAACACGCTGAACGAGTAGAGGACAATACACAAC
>CAWBXL010000109.1:0-6399 GCA_963792305.1 uncultured Acidobacteriaceae bacterium
CCTTTAAGGGCGTTCTCCTAATAAAAAATGGTTTTTCCTACATTCTTTGCAATCTTCTTCGGCGGCGAAGTCCTTGATATGGTCAGTCAGTCAGGGGCAGTCGCCAAAGTAGTTCTACTGGTTTTACTTGCTTTCAGCCTGGTGTCCTGGGCCATCATTCTGTCGAAGTGGGGCACGTTGCAACGTGCACGGGTACAGAGTGGACGCTTTGTCCGCGCCTTCCGTAAATCGCAACGGCTACAGGATATTTCTGCGGTGGCTGAACAATTCCGGCCCAGCCCGCTGGTGGGAGTTTTCCAGGGTGGCTTCGAGGAATTCCGCCGCCAGGTGGGAAGCAGCGGCGCGGTGCGCAGCATTTTGGCCATTCAACGCGCGATGCAAATTGCGTCATCAGAAGAGATCAGCCGCTTCGAGCGCAACCTGCCATGGCTGGCGATTACTGGAGCAGTTGCACCATTTGTCGGCCTGTTCGGCACTGTGTGGGGCATCATTGATGCGTTCCACGGACTAGGTGCCGCAGGAGCCGCAACGCTTCGCGCGGTTGCCCCCGGTATCTCGGAGGCCCTCATTACCACAGCTGCCGGACTGGCTGCTGCCATCCCCGCCGTTATTGCATACAATTTAATTGGCAACTCCATCCGCGAATTTGCTGCACGTTGTGATGACTTCGCTCTGGAAATGATGAACGCAGTCGAGCGCCAACAAGCCGAACGCCCGGTTACGACAGAGGTGCGGCGGTAATGGCTTTTACTTCTGGCAACGGACGTACCCAGACTTCACTCTCGGATATCAACATCACTCCTCTGGTAGACGTTGTACTGGTGCTTCTCATCATATTTATGGTGACAGCCCCAGTATTGCAGTCCGGAATCGAAGTCAACGTCCCGCGCACCAAATCGGTGAAAGAGATCACGGAAGAGCGGACCGTCATCAGCATCAATAAGAAGCAGCAGGTTTTTCTGGGCAATGACCCAGTCAATATCAACGAAATTGCCGCGAAACTGCATCAAAAGATAAGAGACCCGCAGCACCAGTTCATCTTCATTCGGGCTGATGAAGATGTTCCCTTTGGCGCTTTTGCCACGGTTATGGACGCGGTCAAACAATCCGGCATCACCAATGTGAGCATCGTGACTCAGCCGATTGATAGTCATGGCAAGCACTGAAATTTTCTTTGAACACGACCGCTGGGGCCGCAACCTGCTCTGGTCTGCGGGACTGCATATTCTCGTGGTTCTCAGCATCACGCTGCACATCAGGCTTTGGCCTGACGGTGGCGGCGGCAGTTGGGGAGCTGGCGGTAGTGGGGAGGCCATGGGAGTAACGTTGGTCAGCAACGTTCCGCTGCCCAGCACGCCGACAGAAAAACAGAACGTTCTGGCGAACGACTCCAAGGGGCTGACCCAGTCACAACCGAAAGCGGAAGAAAATGTGCCGGACGCCATTCCGATTCCGGACAAAACTACAAAGAAGAAACCCAAGCCTGATACCAGCAGCAAGCAGCAAAAACCTGCGCCACAGGAAGAAGCAAATAATGTGGTTGCCTATGGGCAAGGCGGACCTGTCAGTGGTCCGTATGGAACTTTCAGTGCGGCTGGCGCTAAAGGCGGATTTGGCTTTACAGGCGGCGGTGGCGACTTCGGGACCCGTTATGCTTGGTATGTACACGTTGTTCAGCAGAAGGTTTCAGAAAATTGGTTGAAATACGAAGTAGACCCGCGCATTCAGGACGCGCAGCGGGTTTACGTGAGCTTTGACGTACAGCGCGATGGACGTCCCAGCAATGTGCAGATTGAGCAGTCGAGTGGCGTACCATCGCTCGATCAATCGGCGATTCGGGCCATTCAGCGCATTGACACTTTTGGTCCCTTGCCCCCCGATTACTCGGGGAATAAGGTTTCAGTAGAGTTTTGGTTCGACTACAAAAGATAGATACCCATGAAACGATTTATTTGGCACTTCATCGCTTTGATTTCGCTGTTGTCTTATGCCTCAGCACAGGACTGGATCAAAACCGGACCGGATTAGGCGTAGAAAAAGTCCGCCTGGCTGCAGCAGATTTCCAATCTTCCACACAAGATGCCAAGAACGCAGAATTGCTCAAGGTGTTTAACGATACACTTTGGAACGATCTGGATAATGCCGGCATCTTCGACATGGTTTCCAAGAGCTTTAATCCAACCGGGGCGGTGGGATCTCCATCCGATGTGAAGTTTGAACAGTGGGGGACGCCGCCGCCCAACGCCGCCATGCTGGCTTTCGGCAATCTGGGGGTGACCGGCGCAAACGTCACCGTACAAGGCTGGCTTTACGATGTGAAGAACACCAGTTCCCCGCAAATTCTCGGTAAGCAGTACACCGATCAGGCTTCCACAGATGCTGCCCGCACCATCGCCCACAAATTTGCGGATGAGATTATTTTCCGGTTGGGCGGGGGTCTGGCGGGAATCGCTGAGAGCAAGATTTTCTACGTCAGCACGCACAGTGGCAATAAAGAGATTTGGGTCATGGATTACGATGGCGCCAATCAGCATGCCTTGACACACCTGGGATCCATCTCGCTCTCGCCGCGCCCGTCACCAGATGGCTCCCGCATAGCATTCAGTTCCCTGACGAAATCCGGCTGGGAAATTTTCATGTACTCCATGGATTTGAACCGCATGGTGGCCTTTCCCAGATATGGCGGAACTAACCAGTCTCCGGCATGGTCTCCTGACGGTACGCATCTTGCCTTTACTTCTTCACGGACTGGTGATTCGGAAATCTATGTCGTGGACGCTTCCGGTTCCAATTTGCAGCGGATCACATTCTTACAAAGGCGTGGATGTGTCTCCTACCTGGAACCGCAAAACCGGGGCCCAGATTGCCTGGGCAAGCGGACGCACGGGATTGCCGCAAATTTATATCGCGGGATCGGATGGAACCAACGTCCAGCGTGTGACCGATCAGGGTTATGCGGTTTCGCCATCCTGGTCGCCGAACGGACAGTTTCTGACATTTTCCTGGATACGGCACTACGGCCCGGGAGAGCCGGGGTCGCAGGACATCTATCTGATGGACGTGGCCAGCAAGCAGTTCGTGCAATTGACCCACGACGGTGGACGCAACGATTTTCCCAGCTGGTCGCCCGACGGAAGGCATATTATTTTTCAGTCCAACCGTTCCGGGGGCCTACAGATATGGACTATGCTTGCGGACGGTACCAATCAAAAGCCGCTAACGTCCGGGGGGAGCAATTCGCAGCCGAACTGGAGTTGGAAGTGAAATAAGTCTTTAGTCGTTGGCCGTCAATAATCTATAAAGGGATACACTGCATTCTTGACGCTCGACGAATGAGGATCAACTTATTAAATCTGGGGAGGAGAAAGTGAATCAGCAAATGTTGAAACGGAGCGCATTTATTCTCGCACTAGGCGCTGTCATGATGTTGTCAGCCTGCCATAAGCAAGTTGCGCCGCCACCACCACCGCCACCGCCGCCACCACCTGCACCAACGGCTTCTTTGACCGCCAGTCCAAATAGTGTGGAGAAAGGCCAACCCACCACTTTGACCTGGCAAACCACGAATGCCACAGACGTCAGCATAGACGGGATTGGCGCAGTCCAGCCCAGCGGGTCACAGCAGGTAACACCAGCTGATTCGACTACTTATCACCTGGTCGCGAAAGGTGCGGGTGGAACACAGGAAGCAACCGCGCGCGTAACCGTAAATGCGCCGCCTCCGCCACCACCAACTCAACCGTCAGTTTCGGAAGAAGACTTGTTCTCACAGAACGTGAAGGACATCTACTTCAACTACGACGCCGCTGACGTACGCCCTGACCAGCAGGCAGCCTTGCAGGGTGATATTGATTTCCTCAAGCAGCACTCGGGAGTCAAAATCACGATTGAAGGCCACTGCGATGAGCGTGGGTCCACCGACTACAACATCGCCCTGGGAGATAGCCGCGCCAATGCGGTGAAAGCTGCACTCACACAGGGTGGAATCACCGCCGACCGCATCCAGACGCTGAGCCTTGGCAAGGAGAAGCCTTTCTGCACTGAATCCAACGAACAGTGTTGGCAGCAGAACCGTCGTGGTCATTTCATTTACCAGAAGTAGCTTCTTTCCTCAGTGGCGCTGGTGTTTGCCAGCGCCACTGTTGGAACCCCACAAGACACCTTCGTCTGAAGGTTTTATCCTGCAAAATAGAATAGTTATGGACAGGACGCTCAAACCGGGCGCAATACTTTTCGCATCTTAGGGATATGCCAATGAAGAACATGACTCGATATGCAAGTTTGCTCGCTCTTATCTTTGCGCTGTGTATTCTTACGACGCCGGCGTGGAGCGTGAACAAAGAGATGGTCCAGTTGCAGGCAAGCGTGGATGATCTCAAGGCACAGATGACCCAGATGACGCAATCCTTCAACGAGCGCATGGGCGTCATGAAGAACCTGATGGACCAGAATACCGACACCATGAATAAAGTCGGCGCGGCAGTCACCTCGCTGCAAACCCTGATTCAAAAGCAACAGGGAGATTCCGCCAGCCACGGAGATCAGCTTTCAGGCCAAATTCAGGCGCTCAACGACAGCATTGACGAACTGAAGGCGAGGCTGGCAAAAGTCAGCAAGCAATTAGAGGACTTGCAGTCGGCGCAGCAGAGTATCGCATCTCAGCAGGCACAACAGCAGCAGCAAGCGCAGGCGCCTCCGCCGGACGTGCTCTACAACAATGCGCTGCGGGATTTCAATGCCGCCAAGAACGATCTGGCAGTGCAGGAGTTCAAGGACTATATCAAGTACTACCCCAACACTGATCTTGCAGGAAATGCCTACTATTACCTGGCTGATATTGAATACCGTCAGGGGAATTATCAGCAAGCGGCCAAAGACTACGATGAAGTCCTGCAAAACTTCCCCAGTGGTAATAAAGCTGCCGCGTCTCAACTGAAAAAAGGATTTTCACTCATCGAACTGGGGCAGAAGGATGACGGCGTCACTGAGTTGAAGCATGTAATCCAGCGCTACCCGCGTTCGCCGGAGGCTGCGCAGGCACAAGATAGGCTCCGCAAGCTTGGGGTTACGAGCAGAGCAAGGTAGTCTCGAACAGCAATTGTTTTTCTCTGCGTCCTTTGCGCGACCTTCTTTGCGTCCTCTGCGTTTTAAGACTTTGTTTTTGAAGTCACTAGAAAACCTTAAAACGCAGAGTTGCAAAGATTGTGTTATTTACCCATCCTCTTTTGCGTTGCGTTTGACCTTGAAAATCAGCCACACTAAACTTGTCACGTTTAGGCCCTCATCGGCACTACTATCTAAAGTTCTGCAATTCTCAGGAGTTCACTATGCCCGAGTGGAAAGGCATCGTCGGAAAAAGTTTTACCCCCAGCACTTTCAGCGATTACGTAGCTACCATCACTTTTCCTGCATGGCGGCCTCAGTTTGTAGTCCTGCACAACACTGCTACCCCAAAAATCGCGGACTGGCACTCTGTACCGGGCGATGTACGCATGAGAAACCTGGAAAATTACTATAAGAACGTCCAGCAGTGGTCCGCCGGCCCACATTTATTTGTCGCCGACGACCTGATCTGGGCATTCACTCCATTGAACGTCTCTGGAGTCCACTCACCATCATGGAATGCTGTGGCCTGGGGAGTGGAGATGGTGGGAGATTACTCCGTTGAGCCCTTTGCAAGCCGCCGTCCGCGAGAACGTGCTCAGCGCGTTGGCAACTCTGCATGCAGCTCTGGGACTAAACCCAGATACGCTACGTCTTCATAAGGAGGATCCGAAGACAACGCACATCTGCCCGGGTAAAAATGTAATCAAAGCGGACATCATTCAAGGCGTACATGACAAGCTGTCTGTAGGTGAACATGTACCGGGCGGGCTTGATCACTAGTTCTACTCATTGCTTTCCTTTTACAGCCTTTTCGCCTGTGCTAGAGTCAAATATTCATGTCCGTTCCAGCCATCGCCACGCAAGGTTTAAGGCGCAGCTTTGGACCTCTCACTGCCGTAGACAATGTAAATCTCGTAGTTGAAGCGGGCCAGTTTTTTGGCTTTCTCGGCCCTAATGGGGCGGGAAAAGTACCACCATAAAAATGCTTACTGGTTTGCTTGCGCCGACTGCGGGCACCATTGAGGTACTGGGGGCGGATTTAGTCGCGAATCCGGTTGAGGTGAAGCGGCAAATTGGCGTAGTCCCAGAGGGCATGGCGCTGGTAGGAAGGCTAACTGGCCCGGAATACCTCAGCTTTGTTGAGCATGTATGGACTCCCTCGGGAAACCGCCGCTGAGCGCTCGTCCGAGCTGCTGGAGTTCATGCAACTGGCAAACGATCCAAAGAAGTTGGTGGCGGACTACTCGCATGGTATGCAGAAAAAATTGGCGTTAGCGGCGGCTGTGATCCATG
>CAWBXL010000110.1:0-10682 GCA_963792305.1 uncultured Acidobacteriaceae bacterium
GATGGCCGATGGCAGGCCGGGCGAAGCGGTAGCCATTCTGGAAAAATATCGCTTGCCCATTCGCGCAGACATTGAGTTGACGTTAGGACGCGCCTACGCTGCCAACAATCAGGGCGACAAAGCAGCCATTGCGTTGCGTAATCTTTATCTCACCATGCCTGTGAGTCCGGAAGCCGCGCAGGCCCAGGCGGAACTCAAGAAGTTAGAGTTAACTGGAGTGAAAGTCAGCCCACCCACTACGGGCGAAAGCAAAATACGCGCCGACTTACTCTTCCGCGGCAGGCAATACGCTGAGGCCGCAACTGAATATCAGTTACTACTACTGACCGCCAGCGAGATTGACAGGCCCGCCATCCAGCTTGCTTATGGGGTCGCGCTCAATCGGGCCGACCGTGATCGCGATGCCAAGCGCGTGCTGGATTCACTCCAGGGCCTCACGCCGGACCAGGATGCGGAGCGTTATTACAACCTGGCCACAATTGCCCGCTCACAAAATGATGAAGCAGCGGTAGTCAAATACACCGACCAGGTCCGCACCGCCTCTGCGCAGAGCTCTTCACTCGAACAAGCCTTGTTGCTCACCGGAAATATGTTTCTGGTGAAACCGGACTACGACCGCGCCATTGATGCCTATCGTGAACTGGCCACGCGTTTCCCCACGGGAGCACAGGGCCCTTATGCGCACTGGAAAGTAGCCTGGTTAAGTCTGCGCATGGGGCGTAATGCTGACGCCAAACGCGAATTTGAGCAGCAGATTGCGCTGTATCCGACTTCGGCCCAGGTCCCGCCGCTTATCTGGCGCGGGCGCTTGGCCGAAGAAGACAGTGATACTCCGACGGCACAAGCTTACTATCAAAAAGTTTCTGATCGTTTCCGCAATTACTACTACGGTGAGCTGGCGCGGCAAAGGCTGAAGCAAATCAAAACTACTGACGATGTGCCGCAGATTGCGCTGCTCGATCATGTGCCGCCGGTTTCCGGCAGTTCCAAAGTCACGCTGGATGAAATTCCCACTGATAACCTGCGCGTGCAAAAAGCAGAACTGCTTGCCAACGGCGCCTTGTTAGATTTGGCCATCAATGAACTGCAAGCTGCATCGGCGGAAGAAAAAGGGAATTGGCTTACCGGCGAAATAGCTCGTTTGTATCAGGAAGCCGGACGCCCCGATATGGCGCTGCGCACTCTCAAGCGTGCTGTTCCTTCATATTTTGCTGTTGACTTGCCGGCCCTGCCACGTCCTTACTGGGAAGGATTGTTCCCACGCCCCTACTGGACAGATCTGAAAAAATATTCTTCGAGCAATGCTCTGGATCCATTCCTTGTAGCTTCGCTGATCCGTCAGGAATCGGAGTTCAATCCCAATGCAGTATCACGCGCAAACGCGGTAGGATTAATGCAACTACTTCCCAAAGTAGGGAAGGGCGTAGCCAGGCAGGAAAAGATTAAGCACTTCACCCCGCAATCGCTGTTTACTCCTGATGTAAACCTGCGCTTAGGCACGCGTTATTTCCGCGCCATGGTGGACAAGTTTGGCGGATTTGAATACGCGCTCGCTGCCTATAACGCTGGTGTCGACCGCGTGGAAACCTGGAAGAGCTATGGCAAATATCGCGACCCGCAAGAATTTGTAGAGTCCATTCCATTCACCGAAACCCGCGAATACGTCCAAGCCATTCTGCGCAACGAGAGCGTATACAAACAACTGTACGGCACGCCCTAGTGATTTCAATTTTTACAATAATTTGATTTTCCACACCTGCTGGGGGACTACACTGAATATCTGCGTTGGTTTGCCGCTCCGTCCAAATTATTTCCAAGGAGATTTCTATGCCAACCAAAGCAATTCCTGAGGGCTATCATTCCGCAACTCCACACCTGGTAGTCAAAAACGCAGCACAAGCCATTGAGTTCTATAAGAAAGCATTCGGCGCAAAGGAAGTGATGCGTTTCGCAACTCCAGACGGAAAAATCAGTCATGCAGAAATAAAGATTGGGGACTCGATGATTTTTGTAGCCGACGAATCCCCAAATATGGGAATGACCAAATCGCCACAGACTCTCGGCGGATGTACCGGCGGAGTCATGTTGTATGTGGACGATGTGGATGCCACCTTCAAACAAGCGGTGGATGCTGGTGGGAAAACATTCATGCCAGTGGCTGATATGTTCTGGGGCGATCGTTATGGCAGCCTCGTAGATCCATTCGGACACAGCTGGAGCGTTGCCACTCATAAGGAAGATGTCGCGCCCGGAGAACTGGAAAAGCGGGCACAGGACTTCTACGCGCAACAAGCGAAACAGAAGAAGGTCGCGTAATTTATTTAATTCTCTGGCGAACTTTGCAGATAAGGAATCGCGAAGTTCGCCAGTAGTTCTCTCAATCAAGACGAATTGCAAATCCTGTCGAGAACCTCGCATTATTTTCCACGTGATGAAACAAATTCGTTAAAAAGTAGTCCATCTGATTACGCCAGATGACGTGCTTACTAATCTTTACCTCGACCCCTCCGCCCGTCACCATCGCAAAGCCAGTTTGTGAGGTGCTGAAATTGATAGGGAATATAGGGAACGTTAGTGGCAATGTGGCATGGGACGTGACATGAGAGGCCCCAAACAAAATGTGAGCGAACGGGGAAATTCGTTTTTTCGGATAGTGAATACGCGGGCCAAAAAGATACTCATGTTCCGTACTATCCACTGAAATTGCCGGAAGACAAACAGGAGGACAGGTCCCCACCGGAACTGGCAATTGAATCGAAGACGAGTTATAACGTCCGGCAAAATCGAATTCAAAATTGAACCACTCCCCAGGGTCCATGGTCAGGGCAGTTTCCCAGCCGTTGTAGCTGCTTTTCTTCTGCCCCGCTCCCGTAAAGTTAGCGTGAACGTACGAATAACCACCAGATACCTCGAGCAATACGTCATTATCGGTTTGAGCTTTGACACAAATCGGAACGATAAATAAGAAGATCAGTATTAGTAGTTTTTTCATAGTTGATTCCTTGAAGCCCCGATTTGTACCGGCACAAGTGCATGCGGTACGGGTGACTGGTTTGGGGATGCTTCGGCGTGGTCCAGATACAAATCGTGTTTCAGCACCATTTCGACCACAGTTCCTGCCGGCAGAGAAATTTCGTCGCCACGTGAAACCAACGTTTTCCCAAGCCCCAATCCTCCTCCAAGTAAACCCAAACGCAAGCCAGTATTCCCGCCCCCCAATAAGCCGATAACCGCTCCCGGTAACGCAGGAACTGCAACCGTCTTGATGTCGCGGTCAATCTGGTCCACTGGCTCAAGTGTTCCTTCCGCATCCATGCGACGGTCACGATGCGATTCGGGCAACCCTTGCAAAGCACCATCGATGGCGACTACGCGGTAATCGGGAAAAATGAGGTTGGTGAAACCGAGGCGCAGTCGTGCCCGGCCTTTCGCGCGGCCGGGGCGTCGTTCCTGCAACACAGTTCCCGTTACGTGTGTATGCACAGGAATGGCCACATGGCTGTCCACAATAACTGGCATGGTGATTTCCAGATATACCGCTGAACCATCTGTGGCTGAAACCGTGTTTAGAGGGCTGACTAACTGCATCAGCATGTGGGTACCAGCGGGTACTGCCGTAGGTTGTGAAGGTGCTGGATTAGACTGGGCCCAGGATGTACCAACGGTCCATAACAGAACAGCAACCGCACGCCCGATGTGTTTCATGTACGCCTCCTCAACATCCAGCGTTGAGTGTGCGCCACACCGCGCATGCTGTGGCTGCGGCTTATGACACTAAAAGAAGCGTACTAATTTGAGGGAGTGAGGTTATTTCTTGGGATCGTAATCCCCGGCATCAATGCTTTTGAGAAGGGATGAAAACGGTTCATGAGATCCGATGCACCCACGGAATACCATTACTTTCTGCGAGATATTGTGCAATGGCGTGGAGAGTTCATTGTAGCGATGAAGATCGAACCTGCGAATTCCAATTAAAGCATAGGCTTTTGCCTGCAAATTACCAGTGGCCAAGACTTGTTCAAACTGAGCCAGAGCGGACGGGCGGGCAAGAAGGGTACGAAAATCTTTTTCGCCCTCTGAGGTAACTCCGGCAATCCCGACACCGCCGAAGGCGAATATAGCGACCTGAGAAAGCCGATCAAGAGTGGGATCAACCGGTGTCTCTGCTTGCGCAAGGACGCTTGCGATCAGCAGAAATACGACCGTTAACAGCTTGATTTTCGCATCCATACAGTAAGAACGAGCATATTTATGAATCTTGCAATTTTGTTAACGTGCGAAAATCCGGACAAACATGCTTTAGCCACCCGGCGTGGAGTGAAGGATATTCAGGATCACTCTGACCAGCAGTATTGCGGCAACCACCACGACTGCTAAAAATGCCCACACTCGTGGGCTGATTTTCTTTTTTTGATTGGCCATTGTTGTGCTCCCCAGCTTTAGTTCTAGTAATTTGCGAAAATCATCGGCCTCGTCGCACGTAAAGGCCTGTTTAGGAAAGACGTTGAACACTTGCTGGCTTGGGTATACGAGAAACAAGTTTTTGGTTTCGGAGTAGCGAACAAACTCATCCCATGCATACTTACTAATCGCTGTGGAGCTCGAAATCTCTATTCCATTATCGGAAATTGTCGCTTCAAATTGTTCCTGGATTTTTTTGTTCTGCCTGAACAAGAGCCAGACTTGAATCCGTGATAAGAATGTGAGGAAAAACCCAAACGCAATCAGACCCGCAAAGGCATATTGTTTAGGGTCTTGTATCAGAGAATAAAGTCCGCCGACAATCTGCAAAATACCAATTACCGAAAGGGCTTGGACACCCATTCCGCCATGTTTCTTACGGGCCTCAAGCACATCATTTTTGTTCAAATTGTAGGAGATTTTCAGTCCGCGCTCCGAGTCGTCCGCGCGGGATTATATCTGTACTCTTTGGCTAAGTCACTAAGCAGATTTTTCGGTGGCTGGCGCTTTACTGAAGAGGATCTCAATCACCAACAACCCCGCTCCCACCACGATCGCGCTGTCAGCCACATTAAAAGCTGGCCACTGATGGTCGCCGATATAAAACAACAGAAAATCCACTACTCGCCCGCTGATCAGCCGGTCCCAGAGATTGCCCATTGCCCCGCCGAGAATTAGCGAAAGGCCAATACCGGTAGTGTTCATGGAATGGCTGTTCCGCCATAGCAGGGTAGAAACAATCGCCAACGCGATGACCGAGAACAAAACCAATACAGCGATTTTCCACTGGGAAGGTGAATCCGCAAACAGCCCGAATGCGGCCCCGGTATTTTGCACGTGGGTGATGCGAAAAAAGCTGGGAATGACCTGGATGCTGTCATACAACGCAATGTTTTTTGCCACGGTCCATTTCGTGACCCGGTCAAGGCACAAAACGGCCAGAGCAATCAACAGATGATAGCGGCGCATGAGATGCAAATTCATACAGATTTAGTTCACATCATAAAACAACATCACCCTTGTCATTCCGACAAGGAGCGGAGCGACGAGGAGGCATCTGTTGTTTGCTGACAGCGTACATCCACTGTCCATGAAAGCAGATTCCTCGCGCAAAACCGCGCTTCGGTATGACAATGTGGTTAGGACCTTTTTGTTGTCCCAGCCTCAATTTCCTTCAGCACCGCGCTGCAACGTTCGCAGACCGTGGGATAAACCGTGTCCTCACCAACATGGATGGAGTAATTCCAGCAGCGCTCACACTTCTTTCCGTCGGCCTTATCTACGTGGACGCCGACTCCGCCCGATCCGTTGCCTGACACGGCTTTTTGTAAAGAAACTTCAGAGAGTATAAAGATGTAGCGCAGCTGTTCCCGGTATTTGTCGAGGACTGCATAAACAGGGTCGGATGCAGTCAAAGTCACCTTGGCTTCCAATCCCTTGCCAATCAGTTTCTGGGTACGCGCCTCTTCCAGAGCTTTGAGGACTTGCTCACGAACTCCGCGCAGCGTCTTCCACTCTTCCTGTTGATTGGAGTCAGTTATTGCGACATTGGCTCCAAGAATGTCAGCCATGACTGGGAATTTTTCCAGATGCACGCTGGCAGAACGTGATGCTGACGCAGGAAGGTGCTGCCAAACTTCCTCGCTGGTAAAACTCAGGATCGGAGCCAGCAACCGTACCAAAGCCTCGCCAATGCGCCAGATCGCAGTTTGTGCAGCGCGCCGTGCCGATGAACCAGGAGCGTATGTGTAGAGCCGGTCTTTGACGATATCGAAATAGAACGCGCTCAGTTCGACGACGCAAAAATGATTGATACGCTGATAGATTTTGTGGAAAGCGAACTCCTCATACCAGCGCAGCACGTCCGCTGCCAGCGCGCAGGTTTCACGCAGCATGTAGTGATCAATGGCTTCCAGTTTCTCGAATGGCAGCGCGTCTTTCGCCGGGTCGAAGTCATACAAATTTCCCAGGACATAGCGGAATAGATTATTGCGGATAGTCCGGTAGTTTTCCCCGGCGCGCTGCATCAGTGCTTCCGAGCCAACCATGTCCTCGCGAAAATCTACCGAAGCAACCCACAGTCGGACAATTTCGCCACCATGGCGTTTGGCAATGTCCACCGGATCCACGTCATTACCGCGCGACTTCGACATCGCCTGGCCTTTTTCATCCAGAGTCCAGCCGGGCGTGACAACGCCTGCGTACGGCGGTGTACCCTCATTGCCCATGGCACAAAGCAAGGCAGACTGGAACCATCCGCGGAACTGATCGGCTCCCTCAAGATACAAACTTGAGGGCCAAGGATACTCCGGTTCGCCGGCGCGCAGGGCCAGATAGCTGGCGCCAGATTCCAGCCACACATCAAAGATATCCATTTCTTTTTTGAAGGTGGCGCCAGGACAATGCGGACACTTGGTTCCCGCAGGCAAAAGCGCATCCGCTTCCGGCGTGTACCACGCATCCGCTCCAGCCCGTGCAAACAGCTCAGACACTTTGCGATTGATGGCGTGGTCGTTCAAAGGCTTGCCGCAGCCTTCGCACAAAAACACAGCAATCGGCACACCCCAAACCCGCTGCCGCGAGATACACCAATCCGGGCGCCCCGAGATCATGTTGGCCATGCGCTCTTCGCCCCAGGACGGGTCCCACTTTACTTTTTTGATGTCTTCCAACGTTCGGCTGCGCAGCGTTCCGCCGCCATTCATTTTGGCTTCCATGGAAATAAACCACTGCTCCGTCGCACGGAAGATGATGGGATTGTGGCAACGCCAGCAACAAGGATAAGAATGCTCAAACTTTCCTGAAGCCAGAAGCGCTCCGCGTTTTTTCAGCAGCTCGATGATGACCGGGTTCGCATCCCAAACTTTCAGCCCGGTGTACTCCGGCAATCCATCGCGCAAAATTCCCCGCTCATCCACGTGACTGGTGGCATCCAGCCCATATTTCACACCTGTAACAAAATCTTCCTGACCATGTGATGGAGCAGTGTGGACTACACCGGTACCGGTATCCATGGTGACGTAATCTGCCAGTACACCAAGAATCTTCCGATCCAGAAAAGGATGCTGAAAGTTCAATCGCTCCAGCTGGCTGCCCGGAAAGTGCACAACCCCGGCCGAAGGATCCAGATGCACACTCTCTTTCACATCAGTTGCAACCGTCCCCGCTAACCGTGAAGCAATGATGTAAACCTCATTTGGATTCGCACTGTCTGGCACCGCTACATACTCTTCCTTGGGATGAAACGCCACCGCCATAGAAGCGGGCATGGTCCAGGGGGTAGTGGTGTAAATAATCGTAGAAACTTTTTTGCCTTTGAGGGCTGGATCAATCTTCGCCGGATCGTCCACCAGCGCATATTTCACCCAGATCATCGGGCTGGTCTTGTTCTCGTATTCAACCTCAGCTTCAGCCAATGCAGTTTTGTCGTGCATGCACCAATACACGGCACGTAGACCCTTGTAGACAAACCCGTTCTCGTAAAACGAATAAAACGTATCTAGTACCGTCGCCTCATACTGAGGCGTCATCGTGGAATAAGGCTTGTCCCACCGCCCGAAAACCCCGATTCGCTTAAACTGCCCGCGCTGCAAATCAAGATACTTTTCTGCATACTTGCGGCATTCCAGCCGCACATCATTGGGCCGCATTTGTAACTTTTTGCCACCCAATTCCTTATCAACTTTGATTTCGATGGGCAGCCCATGACAGTCCCATCCAGGAACATAGGGAGCATCAAATCCCGCCATGGTTTTCGACTTCACCACAAAATCCTTCAGGCACTTATTAAGCGCAGTCCCCAAATGAATCGGCCCATTAGCATAGGGTGGGCCATCGTGAAGTACATAGAGCGGAAAGCCTTTACGGGCTTTGCGGATCTGCTCATAAATGCCCAACTGCTCCCATTTCTCCAGAATTTTGGGCTCATTCTGGGGCAGGTTGGCCTTCATGGGAAAGGCAGTTTTTGGCAGATTGATGGTGGACTTCAGGTCGAGCGGCACTCGGCTAATTTCTCCCCAAATAGTTGATTTTTTTCATTATAGGGAGCGCGGGGGGAACCGTCCATTGGCCATCAGGGAACGGCACTTAACTTGCCATGAACCTCTCATTACTGTCCCAGAACAACCCGGAAAAGGCTTGTTGGAAATGGTAAAAATACGTGTACAATTTTGGCAGATTAACCTTTCTGGGGAATAGGCATCTAACTTTGCGTGACGCCATATAACTCACTCAAAGATTCTGAGCCAGGAAGTCGGGAAGGCACTCAGGAAAGGCAACTTGGCCTCGATCAGTCTCATCAAGTCTATGTAAGGATTGAGCCTAAGACTAAAATGGCCACTGCGAATTTGAATCCTGGAAACAATCCCGGACCGGAACTGAATCTCCTGATGCCCCAGGGCAGTGAGCAATCGCTCATTAAGTCCCTGTTTCAGAATCTGGACGATTTCTTTTTTCCGAAAAAGTTACCTCCACTGCAATTGCAGTCCAAGCCCATCCCAGTCCGTGATATCTGGGGATTCTACGATTACAAGAAAAACGGTGTATTAGGTTCAACCGTTCTTCACATCGTCGTCCTGGCGGGCATTATCGGGGGAACTATTCTGGCAAGAAGCCTGGTCAAAACCATTACAGCTCCTAAAGAAGTTGTGACTTTGATCGCGCCTGACGAGACGCCTGCGCTGACTCCATCCAAGACACAGGTGGGTGGTGGAGGCGGTGGTGGTGATCGTGACAAGTTGCAGGCGTTGAAAGGGAAGCCACCCAAGTTCGCTATGGAGCAAATCGCTCCTCCGCAAGTCGTGGTGCGCAACGAGCACCCGAAACTAACGGTTGACCCACCGTAATTGTGCCGCCTCAGGTACAGATGGCGACAAATATGCCGAATCTTGGTGATCCGACCTCGCGTGTCGTGCAGGGTCCGCCATCGAACGGCGTAGGCTACGGTGGCGGTATTGGTTCAGGCGTTGGGACTGGAGTTGGATCGGGTGAAGGCGCTGGCGTTGGTCCCGGACGTGGCGGTGGGACCGGTGGCGGCGTATTTCGCGTCGGTGGCGGCGTAAGCGCTCCGCGTGCGATTTATCAGCCGGACCCGGAATACTCGGAAGAAGCGCGTAAAGCCAAGTACACAGGAACTTGCGTTCTGTGGCTGGTAGTCGGAGCCGATGGACGCCCACGCGAAGTGAAGGTCACTCGCAGCGTTGGCTTGGGTCTGGATGAAAAGGCCATCGAAGCAGTGAAGACCTGGAAGTTTGAACCGGCCATGAAAGATGGAAAGCCAGTGGCGGTGCAGATCAGCGTGGAAGTGGAATTCAGGTTGTATTAACAATCTAAAGATCACTAAAGATGACCACCGTCATGGTGGCCATTTTTATTTTGAGAACAAGCGTCCCAAAACCTTTGTCATTCCGACGAGGAACGTAGCGACAAGGAGGAATCTGCTATTGGCCTATAGTGCTGTGATGCTGTCCAGGAATAGCAGATTCCTCGCGCGAAAACCGCGCTTCGGAATGACAAGTGGTAAGGAGGGTTATTCCTTGAGGTCAACGTGCCGCACGCCATTGATCGGTTGACCCAAAAACTTACTCCCCAACCGCTGAAACTTCTCCACAGAGTCAGTAGCAAAAAAACTAAGCTGAGAATACTGTTTCCCGTCAGCCGATGCACCTAATTGCTCCGCGACGACATGCGCAGTTGACTGCGCAGAGTCCACAATCGTCACATGATCCGGAGCCACTTTGCGCAGCACTTTTTTAATTAGCGGATAGTGCGTACATCCTAAAACCAACACGTCCGCTGACTGAAATCCATCACTGAATGCTTCTCCCAGATAAATCCGGGCCACCTGCTCGGTGACTGGATGATCAATCCATCCTTCTTCAATCAAAGGCACCAGCAGCGGACAAGCTTTTTCCCGCGCCTGAATCCCGCGTGCTTCCAGCGCTTTAAGATAGGCATGACTGTTGACGGTGGCTTCCGTACCAACCACTACTACCTTTTTGTTTTTTGTGGCAGCGGATGCGCGCTCAGCGCCAGGTTCCACCACGCCGACGACGGGAACATGGGCTGCCTTCGTGATCTGATCCAGCGCCAGCGCCGTAGCCGTATTACAGGCGACGACCAGCATTTCGATGCCCTGGTTCTCTAGAAAATGTGCGGCCTCAACGGCGTACCGGGCGACTGTCTCTACGGACTTTGATCCATAGGGAAGGCGGGCGGTGTCG
>CAWBXL010000111.1:0-6854 GCA_963792305.1 uncultured Acidobacteriaceae bacterium
AGACAAATTCGGCCCGCTCACCGCGCTGGTCAACAACGCCGGCTACACCGAAAAACAATCCCGCTTGGAAGCCATGGACGCGGCGCGCCTGAACAAAGTCTTCTCCACTAACATAACTGCCAGCTTCCTCTGCGAAAAAAGCCGTAAAGCGCATGTCTACCAAACATGGAGGCCGAGGCGGAGCCATCGTAAACATCTCCTCCGTGGCCTCCCAACTAGGAAGTCCCGGAGAGTACATAGACTACGCCGCCGCCAAAGCCGCCAGAGACACTATGACAGTAGGCCTAGCCAAAGAAGTTGCCACTGAGGGAATCAGAGTAAACGCCGTCCGCCCCGGCCTGATCCACACAGAATTTCATGCCGGAGGTGGTGATCCCACAAGAGTTGACCGCCTGAAAGAAACCGTCCCCATGAAACGCGGAGGCGAGCCCATAGAAATAGCCAACGCTATTCTGTGGCTGCTCTCTGACGAAGCCTCCTACTGCACCGGAACAATCCTGAATGTTAGTGGCGGAAGGTAAAGCAGCGGTTTGGACGTTGCTACACAGATCCAGATTGAGATTTCGCCTTCTTACCTTGAGCAGCGGGTACATAAGACTGACTCAAAAATACGTCACAAGCCTCAACCGTCATCGGCTTGGCGAACAAATATCCTTGCACCAAGTCACAACCAAGACGGCGGAGTAACTGAGTTCCTCGTTCGTTTCTACGCCCTCAGCCACCACTCGCAAGCCAAGCTGCTGTGCCAGGGTAACGATGGCACGCACAATCGCTCCATTACCTGATTCAGCATCAGAATTAGGGTCGAGATTGCGCACAAACGATTGATCAATCTTCAAAGTATCGATAGGAAGATTCTGCAGATACTTCAGCGAAGAATAGCCAGTCCCAAAATCATCGATGGCAGAACTTATTCCTAAAGCGCGAAGCTGTGCCAGGCGCTCGGCCGCACGTTCTGAGTTCTTCATGACTACGCTCTCTGTGAGTTCAACTTCCAAAGCAGAAGGCGGCAATCCATTGTCCTTCACCGCTGAGGAAATAGTTTGCATCCAATCCTGTCGCTCGAACTGAAGAGTAGAAACATTAACTGCCATGCGCAGCTTTTGATAACCGGCGCTTCTCCAGACGGCGAGTTGCCGGCAGGCCTGTTCGAGAACCCACTTGCCGATTGGAACCACCAGACCGGTTTCCTCTGCAATCGGAATGAATTTATCGGGTTTAATCAAGCCGCGCTCAGGGTGGTCCCAACGTAATAGCGCCTCAAAACCTACCAATTCTCCGTTGGCTAGAAACTGCGGTTGATATTCCAGCCGGAACTCTCCATTATCCAGGGCCTGACGCAGATCGCCCATCAGCTCCAGGCGTTCGCGCAGGTGAGCATTGATTTCCGGCGTGAAGACCTGGAATCCATTCTTCCCGTTAAATTTGGCGTGATACATCGCAGTATCGGCATGTTGCTGGAGTACTTCGGGCTCGGTGCCATGCTCCGGATAGCAACTGATACCAATGCTGGCGCTGAGTACATAATCACGTTCCGCGATCAGAATTGGCTTCCGCAGTGCATCCAGGCAGGACTGGGCGATCCGCATCGCATCGTTCGGTTTACTCAGATCGCCGAGAACCATGAAGAATTCATCTCCGCCCAGGCGCGCCACTGTATCAGCTTGACGTATGACGGAACGCAAACGCCGGGATACTTCAATCAGTACCTGATCACCAGCCTGATGACCGAGCGTATCGTTAATGTATTTGAATCCGTCAAGGTCAAGTAGCAACACCGCAAGATTTAATTGATGGCGGTTTGCGTAAGCGATGGCTTGTTCAAGTCGGTCTTCAAGCAGAAAACGGTTCGGCAGCCCGGTCAGTGCATCATGCTGAGCTTGGTAGGAAAGTCTGTCTGTAAGCCTGCGGTGTTCAATGGCAATCGAAGCCATGCCAGTAGCCAGACGGAGCCGGTTGCGGTCCTGCTCTGTGGCTTGTCGTACATCACGAAAAAATACCACAATCAATCCCAAAAGAACGCCACTAGCATCCACCACCGGAGCCGACCAGCAAGACTTCAAACTAAGCGCTGCCGCCCATTCACCCAGTTCTTTATCCGTACAACTTAAAGGAAAATTTTCAACAAATGTCATTTCACGAGAGTCGACGCCGACACCCAAAACGCTGGCCATTTCCTCCAGCCGGAATCCCTCCAGTCCAACCAACACATCTTTACTAAAACTGCTGGCCCCGATGTGACAGAATTTTCCGGCCTTCAACAATAGAGTCGAACACAAAGCACCCGGAAGCTGGTTCTCCAACATACTCACAAGCTGATGCAGACTGGTTTCCAACGGCTGGTTCTGGGTAATCGTCTCCAGGAAGCGACGCCGTTCCGCTTCCATCTGTTCTGTACGCTTGCGCTCGGTGATGTCATTAGCCAATAGCAGGCCCGCAGGTTTTCCCTCCCAGGTAATGGTCCGCAGTGAGAGTTCCACATCAAAAGCTTTACCGTCTTTCCGATGATGCTGGGCCTCGGCCGCACCCCCAAACTGCGCTGTCTCCAGCAAATTGCCGAGGATCTGCGCCGATTGCAGTCCCGTAATTTTCATGGACAAAAATTCGTCCGTCGAAAATCCATATTTGCTGATCGCTGCCTGATTCACCGCTAGGAACAACAATGTGTGCAGATCGAAAACAAAGGTCGGATGTGGATTACTCTCAAACAACAGCTGATAACGTTGTTCGCTGAACGCAAGTGCGCGTGCCTGAGCCGAGAAGCGGCGGTCCACCAATGAAGTCAGCAGCCCAAAGGTAAGAACAACCAGCGTAATAAGAATGACCGCCGAATTTGCTAGGACCGATATATCAATGGCATAAGACAAATCTGGCGGTGCACTCATCGGCATATAGCTGACCGATGCCATTCCGGTGTAGTGCATGACCGGAATCGCCAGACCCATAATCACTGCCGTGCCAATCTTAAAAATCCGCCCCTTATTTTCCTCGCGGAAATGAAATGTAAGCCACAACGCCACCATCGAGATGACGACGGCCAACGCGACGGACAACCACCACAACCCCATGTGGTAATGGTGCATTGCTCCCATCCGCATCGCTGCCATACCTGTGTAATGCATGGCGGCAATACCGGCGCCCATGGGAAGACTTCCGCCAACCACATGGAGCGTAGTCATGCGCGGGCGGCTGACAATAAATAAGGCGACAAAAGATGCAAAGATTGCAGCCAACAAAGACAGCAATACCGTGGGAACGTGATAGTAAACACGCATCGGCAGGCGGAACGCCAACATCCCGGTATAGTGCATAGACCAGATGCCGGTCCCCATAGCAGTCGCACCGCCGATCAGCCACTTCAAGCGCGAAACGCCCCGGGCTGCCGTAACCCGGCCTGCCATGTCGAGGGCAGTATAAGCAGCGAAAATGGCGATTATTACCGACAGGGCAACAAGGCGGTAGTCATACGTGGCTGGAATCGTGACAAGGGTATTCATTATGTGTGGAATACTTCGGAGGGGAAACCATAGTTTGCCGTCTACCGGCAGCTCTCACAAGTTACTGCCGTAATTCGTGGTAACCACAGCGGAAATGCCCTAATCAGGCACGGGGATCAAATCAAATTCAACTTGTCCAGTTTGACGATTAAGCGGAAACTCCATCAATACTGCCCATACCGCCCCTTCACCGACTCCAACAACTTCGCCGAGTCATACCCCACTCCATCCTTAAAAACAATCTCCACTTTCTCGACGTCTTCAATATGCGCGGATGGATCACCCTTGATCACAGCAAGGTCCGCATTCTTCCCCACAGCTATCGACCCGATCTGCTTGTCCTTCCCCAAATAAATCGCGCCATTCAACGTCGCAATCTTGATCGCTTCCACTGGAGAAAACCCAGCCTCCACCAGCAACTCAATCTCCCGCTGGTCGCCGAATCCAGGAATCACCGATCCATCCCCCGTAGGATCAGGTCCGGCCAGCAACAATCCACCCGCCTGCACAAATGCTCGCTCCAATTGCATGTCACGCTTCAACAATCCAGCACCGTCACGCTGCGAGTGTTTTTCCGCCGTCCGATTACGCCGGTAAAGATAAGCTTCCCGCGACTCCGGCAACAAAGCCTCCATCGCCGCCTGCCGCAATGGAGGCCGCCCGGGATGTCACTCTCAAACACCGGCAGGGTAGACGTAATCGCCACATGGTGCTTCACCAAATTTTCAATCAGCGCTTTGGCCTCCGTGCTATCCGGAGCCATATGCTCCAGCGTGTAATCTCCCGTGCTCTCACTGCAAACATCCGGCTTCTTCCCCGGATCAAGCTGTGTGTTCACAAAAAATCCATGCTCCAGATCATCAATCCCCAACTCCACCGCTTCCGGATAAGTCACCGAACATAAATGCCCGGTAACCTTGATCCCACGCTTATGCGCCTCATCAATCGCGGCCTTCAATTCAGCTCGCGTGATGTTCATGTAAGCCTTAAACGAAGTGACCCCACGGTCGGCCCAGTAACGAACGGTTTCCCGCGCGTCATCCGGTCCAGTCAATTCGTGCATCTGCAAAGCAAAGCTCCCCGGCCCTTCAAGATAAGGCCCGGTCACATCAAGATGCGGCCCAGCAAGATACCCTGCCTCGATATCGCGTTTGATGTTCAGATCCGCATAAGTCTCCACGCTGCCAGTCGTACGCATCGTGGTAACTCCTCCAGCCAGGTAAAGACGCGGAGCAGAAAATGTCATCTGCGGCACTAAAAACGGATCTTCTCCAAAGAAATCTGCTTTCGTATTTGGAACGGCAACGTAGTAAAGATGATTGTGCATGCCCACAATTCCCGGCATCACCGAATACCCGCGCAGGTCAAGCACAGTCGTGCCCGCAATCGCTGCAACGTCAGCTCCTTTTTCGATGGACGAAATCTTCCCGCCTTCGATCACAACATTCCGGTCTTCAACAGCATCCGCGCCGGTCCCATCAATCACTCGCACATGCTGCAAAACAATTTTGGGGCCAGTGACCCGCACATACTTCTGCACGGTAGGCGAAAGTTGTCCATGCAAGCTTTGGGCATAAAGAAAGATCGCAATCAAAATCAAGCGAAGACGCATAAATCTCCATTCAAACTAAGAACTGAGAACCAAAAACTAAAACCCCAACCATTTGGTGCATTCGGGCAAGTGAGTACCATCACGAAATTTTCACCAAATTTTAACCGGACATTAACCTGCCGGTGTGCATTCCGTCGCGATTATTGATCAATTCCAGTAAAAAATCCCAGGAGGACACCTGTCCGTGAAAAAGCTCTTGTTGTGCCTAGCTGCATTAACCATCGCCACTCAACTGAACGCCCAAATCCAACTGCTGGCCATCGGCGACCTGACCCAATCCAAAGCTGGCGTTGACACTGACCTTTAGGCTTGCATAACACTTTGAAAGCGGCGTACCAGCCAATCTCCTTGGAGGCATGGGCTCTGCCATCACCTACGCGTCCGGCAACACATTCCTGGCCCTGCCCGACCGCGGCCCCAATGCCGACGTATTCGACAACAATATTGATAGCACCACCAGCTACATCCCACGCTTCAATACGGTTGACATGGACCTGAAACCGAACAAAGGCAACAAGGCCTCCCGTATACGTTGACGCCAACCTTGCGCCGCACCACCTTATTATGGAGCTTGACCCCGCTAGTCTACGGCGCCGGTGACGGCCAGGTAGGCTCCGGCGTACCGCCACAAAAGGTTTTCTTGTTCCACTTCTTCTCCGGACGCTCCGACAACTTCGACCCCAATCAAAATTCCGGCAACCCGCGCGACGCCCGCCTCGATCCAGAAGGCATCCGTGTTTCCAATGACGGCGTTAGCGTCTTCGTTTCCGACGAGTACGGCCCATACGTCTACGAATTCAATCGCTTGTTCCTCTGGCGTACGCTTTCAAACTGCCTGACAGCTTGTTCTCCCCCATTCTGTCCTCAATGGGCCAATTTGAAATAGACAACAACACTACAGGCCGCGTAGCCAACAAAGGCATGGAAGGTCTGGCCATCACGCCAGACGGCAAAACCTTGGTAGGAATTATGCAGAACGCCCTAATCCAGGATGCCGCGCAAGGTGGAGCCGCCAAAAACCTGCTTCGCTTAGTGAGCATAGACATCCGCTCCGGCAAGACAAAAGAATACTCGTATCTGCTCACAACAGGCTCAGGCGTAAGCGAAATTCTGGCGCTGAACAATCACGCATCCTGTAGATGGAAGACGTACGCACAAGCCGCTGATGTGAGCTAAAGCCAAGGTTAAACAAATTTTCAAAATTGATCTGGCAAACGCGGTTGATGTAACCGACATGGACGGAACCACAGCAGCAACACACGCAGTAAGCAAGTCGCTGTTCCTGGACATCGTTGCAGTCCTGACTGCCCCACCCATCAGCATGGACCCCAAACTAATCCCCGCTAAACTGGAAGGAATCTCCTTCGGCCCAGATATCACCAATGGAAAAGATAAAACTCACACCTTCTGGGTCGCCAACGACAATGACTTCGAAAAAACAGTAGACACCGGCAACGGCGATGGCTCCACCTTCGACAACCCAAACCAGTTCTTCGTCTTTCGGCTTCACCGACGCAGACCTGCAAGGTTCAAAATTTGTCCCGCAACAACAACAGTGCAACCGCTGGTAAAAATAATCTGAATGCGCCCCATTCTAAATGCGCATTTTGTGATTTAGAGTGGGGATTTTTGTTTCTGGATACAGCCACAATCGACGATAGCAATACCGTGATCGCGTCCACCCCGATCTCCCCGATGTCCAAATGTTTGGTACAGCAATACGTAATGGTAACGTGTTAACATAA
>CAWBXL010000112.1:0-15740 GCA_963792305.1 uncultured Acidobacteriaceae bacterium
CTCTCTCTGCCAGATTGGGCGACAGCGTAGTCCTCGCCACTGCCACCGCGAACCCCGACCCACGGGAAGGAATCGATTTCTTTCCGCTCACCGTTGACTACCGCGAATACACCTACGCCGGCGGACGTTTTCCCGGCGGATTCATCAAGCGCGAAGGCCGTCCCAGTGAGCGCGAAATTTTAACCAGCCGCCAGATCGATCGCCCCATCCGCCCGCTGTTCGCGGAAGGATTCAAGTGCGAGACCCAGGTGATTGCGTTCGTGCTGTCGGCGGATCAGGAAAATGATCCTGATGTAGTCGGCATCAACGCAGCTTCGGCTGCGCGCTGACGATTTCCGACATTCCGTTCCTCGGGCCGATCGGCGCCGTGCGAGTTGGCTTGGTGAACGGAAGCCTCACCATCAATCCGACCTACGCCGAGATGGCCGAGAGCCTACTTAATATTATGGTCGTCGGCACCGCCGAAGGCATCGTGATGATCGAGTCCGGCGCGAAAGAAGTAAAAGAAGAGACAGTCGTTGACGCGATCGAGTTCGGCACAGCCGAAATCAAAAAGATCTGCGCCGCGATCAACGAACTGCGCGAAAAAGCCGGAAAGAAAAAGCGCGAAGTGGTCGCCGCCGGAATTCGATCAGACATACTACGACAGCCTGAAGAGGAAAAGTAGGCGCCGGATTGGTCGGATGCGTTGAACACGCAAAAGCATCCCAAGGCCGAAAGCTACGCGCTAGTAAAAGACATCAAGAAAAAACTGCAAGCTGAAATCCCCGGAAGAAGACGAAAAAGCGATCGCGAAGCTAAAGACGTACTACGAAACCCTCCGCGAAAGAATTTTCCGCGAGCAGGTAATCGCAAAAAAGCGCCGTCCCGACGGCCGCAAGCATTCGACCAAGTCCGCGACATCTGGGTCGAAGTAGGAGTCCTTCCACGCACCCACGGATCAGCGCGTATTCACACGAGGCGAAACCCAAGCCTTAGTAACAACGACCCTAGGCACCACCGACGACATGCAGCGCCTCGAAACCTTCCAAGGCGAAGCAAAAAAACGCTTCATGCTGCACTATAACTTTCCGCCGTTCTCGGTTGGGGAGGTGCAGTTTTTGCGGGGAGCGGGCACGACGGGAGATTGGACATGGGGCGCTCGCGGAGCGGGCCGTGTCGGCGGTGCTGCCGACCGAAGAGAAGTGGCCGTATGCGATGCGCGTGGTCTCTGACATTCTGGAGTCGAATGGGTCGTCTTCCATGGCTACGGTGTGCGGGGCGTCGCTTTGTCGTTGATGGATGCCGGTGTTCCGCTTAAGGCTCCGGTGGCCGGTGTGGCGATGGGGCTGGTGAAGGAAGGCGAGAAGTACGCCATCCTTACCGACATCGCCGGCGCGGAAGATCACTACGGCGACATGGATTTTAAAGTTGCCGGGACCGCGACGGAATTACTGCTTTGCAGATGGATATCAAGGTCGCGGGCATCACGCCGCAGATCATGCGCGAGGCACTGGCACAGGCGCAGCGTGGACGCATGCACATTCTCGGCAAGATGGAAGAAGTGATTGAGTGCGCACCGCGAGAAGGTTTCGTCGTATGCGCCGCGTATTCTACACCTTGCAGATTCCGGTCGACAAGATTCGCGACTGATCGGGCCGGGCGGCAAGATGATTCGCAGCATCATCGAGCAGACCGGAGTGAAGATCGATGTCGAAGATTCCGGCAAGGTCAACGTGGCTTCGAACGATGAGGCTTCCGCCGGCGAAGGCTCTGCAGATCATCGGAGACCTGACGGCGACCGCAGAAGTCGGCAAGACTTATCTGGGCACCGTTACTCGTCTGGCTGAGTTCGGCGCGTTTGTCGAAATTTTGCCTGGTACCGACTGGTCTGCTGCACATCAGCGAAGTTGCGGAACATCGGATCAAAGATATTCGCGACGAGTTGAAAGAGGGCGACCAGGTGCTGGTGAAAGTGCTGGCCGTCGAAGGAAACCGCATCAGGTTATCGCGCAAGGCGATTCTGAAAGAGCAGCGCGCGAAGATGGGAGGAGCGCCTGTGCCTGAGGGTACTGAAGCTCCTGAAGGTGGATCGGAAAATCACGGCGGTGAGGGTAGCGGAGACGGTGTCCGCGCTCCTGCTGGAACTCCGGCGCTGACTCTTGAGGGCGGCGGTGATTTCCCCGACGAGGAACCCAACTTCAACCGTGATGGAGCACCGTCCGCAGCGCCGCAAGGTGGCGATCGGCCTCCGTTCCGCAATGATCGTGGCGGCGGACGCGGTGGACGCCCCGGTGGTGGTGGCGGAAGAGGCGGTGGTGGTCGTGGACGCGGTGGTCCTCGCGGCGGCGGTGGTCGTGGTGGCGGACGCAGCGGTGGTGGTGGCGGCGGACGGCACTAAACCTTAGCCACGGATTTTCACAGATCAACACGGATTAAAACTAGGCCGCGAGTCAATCGCGGCCTTTTAACCATCAACCCACTTACCATTGTCATTCCGAAGCGCGTTCTTTGCGCGAGGAATCTGCTTTTCCCGGACAGCGGCACAGACGCTGTCAGCAATTAGCAGATTCCTCCTTGTCGCTACGCTCCTCGTCGGAATGACAAAGGTTTAGTTTGTTCTTTTAGGAGAGAGCACACATGAACTACCGTCCCCTTGGCCGTACACCCTGGAAAGTTTCTGACATCAGCTTTGGCGCTTGGGCCATTGGCGGCGCTTGGGGGAATGTCTCTGATGACGAATCTCTGGCCGCGCTGAACCAGGCCATCGATTCCGGCGTCAATTTCATCGACACCGCCGACGTTTACGGTGACGGACGCAGCGAGCGGCTCATCGCTCAGCTCAAGAAATCTCGCAAAGATGAAATCGTCGTCGCCACCAAAGCCGGACGCCGCTTGCCGAAGCAGACTGTCGAAGGTTACAGCCGCGAAAATCTGAATGCGTGGATCGACCGCAGCCTGAAAAATCTCTCCACCGACTCGCTTGATCTGGTGCAACTGCACTGCCCGCCGACCGAAAGTCTACAACCGCGCCGAAATTTTTGGCATGCTTGACGATCTGGTCAAGGCAGGGAAGATTCGCTACTACGGCGTGAGCGTAGAGAAGGTGGAAGAGGCGCTCAAGGCCATCGAATATCCCAACGTGCAGACGGTGCAGATCATCTTTAAATGCTTCCGACAGAAGCCGGCGGAACTTTTTTTGCCAAGGCCAAAGCGAAACGCGTGGGCATTCTGGCGCGCGTCCCGCTGGCCAGCGGCATGCTCACCGGCAAACTGCGTGCGGATTCAAAGTTCGAGTCCGACGACCACCGCAACTTCAACCGCCACGGCGAAGCATTTCGACGTAGGCGAAACCTTCTCCGGAGTGGATTACAAAACCGGCCTCGAAGCCGTCGAGGAACTGCGCAAGCTGGTTCCGGCAGGGACATCGATGACTCAGTTCGCCCTGCGCTGGATCCTGATGTTCGACGCAGTCACCTGCGCCATCCCCGGCGGAAAGCGTCCAGACCAGGTCGCGGAAAACTGCAAAGCGTCAGACCTGCCGGCGCTCACCTCAGACACTATGGAAAAAGCGAAGCGGATTTATGATGCCAAAATCCGCCCGCTAGTTCATCAGCGCTGGTAGATATCGAAGAGGACAGTTTCGAATACGGTGTTGAGTTTGCTGTTTGCAGTTGTGTTACTTGCGGGAATTTTAGGAACTATTTTCCACACGGCATGTTGCTTGTCGTCAAGAGTGATCATTAATGAAACAACAAACAATTATTTTAGTTCTAGCAGGAATAATTCTTCATGTTGCCGCGGTAGGACAGCAAGTTCCTTCTGCCCGCTTAGTGGATCTAAAGGCGTCTGATGGAACTCTGCTGAAGGCAACTTACTTTGCCGCGGCCAAACCCGGTCCGGGAGTGTTGCTCTTCCATCAAATCAATCGAACACGTAAAGGCTGGGATGATTTGGCTGCGCAATTGGCGGCGGCTGGAATCAACACGCTTACGCTCGATCTGCGCGGATTTGGCGAAAGCAGTGGGAAGCCTGATGACAGGAAGACGGACGCTAGCGATATTGATACAGCGTTTCAATACTTGGTTTCGCAGCCGGGCGTCAATCGCGATGTCATTGGCGCGGGAGGAGCCGGGTGGCTTGGTGTCGACCGCTCCGTCGAAGTAGCGCATCGGCACTCTACTCAGGTGAAATCGCTGGCACTGCTTTCTGGAGAGGCTCTCCAGGACGGCGTACAATTCATGCGGCAGGCGTCACAACTGCCCGGACTATTTGTGGTGGCCGACGACGATGAATATCCTCCCACGGTAGAAGCGATGGAATTGCTCTACATCACCTCTTCCAGCCCAAGCAAAAAGTTCGTGCACTACTCCGCGGCGCAAGCGGCACCTTGGCTATGGTATGAAGACGCTACCGGCAAAGTTCCCGCCAAGGGCGGCCACGGGACCGATATGTTCAAACCTCATCCCGAATTACCCGGCATCATCGTGGATTGGTTTGTGACCACGCTGATCAAGACACCAGGTCACGCGCCAGCGGATAGCCTGGCATCTGCATCAATCATCAATCAAATCCGTATGCCCGGCGGAGTCGCACAAGTCACGCAGCAACTAATGGAACTGCGGCGGAAAGATCCCGAGGCGCAGTTGTTTCCGGAAATTACCGTCAGCATCATAGGCCAAGACCATCTGCGCGAGAAAGAACCGAAATTGGCGATCGACGTGCTTAAGCTCGTGCTCATGGCTTATCCGGAATCGGCGGACGCGAACGACAATCTAGCCGATGCGTATTTGGCAGATGGGCAAAAGGATCTGGCACGGCAGCATGCCGAAAAAGCATTGACCATCCTCGATTCTCACACCATGCCAGCATCTTCATGGACCGATACTGAGCAGTATCGCGGTGAGATTCGCAGCGACGCCCAGAAGGTGCTGCAAAAGCTGGCTGAGAACAAAACACAATAAGAAGAGTGATGCGGAGGCTGGCTGGCCCACCTAAGCCTAGTTGCAATCCTTCCGGAGATCAGGTTTACAATCTCACACATATATTTCTGTTCCCGAACTCCAGGACGGGTGGCATCCAAACCCGGCTTTCGCTTGAGGGGAGATTTTTGAGATGCATTGACGAACAAGTAGACGAGGAAGCAGGTTCCAAAGCTCCACACAACGAAAACCGCGTTGTGTGGGCAACCCGTCCGGCCTCGAAGCCGTCGAGGAACTGCGCAAGCTGGTTCCGACAGGGACATCAATGACTCAGTTCGCCCTGCGCTGGATCCTGATGTTCGACGCAGTCACCTGCGCCATCCCCGGCGGAAAGCGTCCAGACCAGGTCGCGGAAAACTGCAAAGCGTCAGATTTGCCGGCGCTTTCGCAGGAGGTGATGGGGAAGGTAAAGGGGATTTATGAGGGGCGGGTGAAGGGGCTGGTGCATGGGCGGTGGTAAATCCACGCAGTCCTATTATCAATTTTGCCTTTTGTTCGCTGTGTAAGGTCTAATGCCTTTCGTTATTCGTACATTACAAAGTTCTACTGACACTTCGGCTTAGACTGAAGTACACTTTGTAGTCCAATGCTCGACCCAGTCATTCCGGCGAAGATTCCCGTTGAAGTTCCTTATGGAGTGGTGGAGTACACCGCTGTCTTTAGAAAACCGATATTGGAAGCATGGCTTGGTACGGCCCTAATAATTGCTGGTGTGCTCGAAGCCCTAGAGCCGTTTGGGTTCAAGCTGGAAGGTGTTGATTTAAAAACCCAAACCGAGAAGCTGAACGATTATGCAGTTGTATTCAAGCGGAACGTCCCCGGCACAAACCTCACAATGACGCTCCAGCTTGGGCGACTGGTTTGGGTAGCTGAGAATCTTGATTGGACAGAAGCGCATCAATTTATACAGACGGCACAGGCGGGTATTGATGCTGTTATCGAGAAGACAAGGGCAGAGATCGAGTTTCAACATGTTGGTATGGCCCTGCATATCCAACTTAAGACGAAGCCGCGAGAAGAGGTTATGGCTTCTTTGCTAAGTCAGGAAGCCTTTAAATTGATGGATGGTAACTTAAAGTTTCCCGGTGTGATTTTGCAAATGGAGAAATCGTCTATTGTTATTGACGCATCCGCGGCTTTTGCCAATGGCCTCTTCGTTAGAATAAATAGGGATCACGGCCCGGAAGTTACTCTCCCTCGGCTAGGCGAGATTCTGCTGGCGGATGAACAGAAACTATTCGACGTTCTAGGATTGGAAGGAACTTTGTGAGCACCGCGCCGAGATTAGGATTCGCGAACTACCGCGAACAGACACCACCGGAATTTCATGCTCCGGTGCAGCCAGAATCTTGGCTCGTTCAGGCACCTATAAAAAAACCGCCACAACGTTCGGGAGAAGTCCACGTTAGTTGGGATAACCCCAAGAGATGTTTTGTACGGCGCGAAGCTACGCGGGGACTGGACGACACCTATGTGTTCGACAGTCGGCAGGTCGTTTCCAAATTCATCGAGGAACACCGTCTCCACAATTTACTTGTTCAGGCGAAGGAACCATTAAAGGAAAGATTTGGAGCCGCCTCGGTGAAAACGCTGACACTAGTGTGTGACGACGAGGGGTTTGAGAGCCTCGTCTGTCTAGTTACTGCTAATGGAACTTTACAAGAAAATTTGGATGCTTTAAGAGCATTCGACCGGGAATGGTGGTTGGGCCAAATCAATGAAGCTGACGGCAGACTGAATTTTGATTTTCAATTGAATGCCATTTGATTTTAACCAATTCCTGACTCTCGCAACCGCGCTTGCAGCAAGTCCCGACGAAGCGTCTCAGCGAACAGCTATAAGCCGTGCCTACTATACAGTCTTTCATTCGGCACGTGGACGAATCGAGTTGACTGTCGGTACGTGGGAGGATCGCAAGAACCCTGCACGTATAGGTCGCCACCAAGACTTAAGTTCCCATGAGTGGTGTTGGAAACAATTTAGAGAGACAAACGACACCGCCTGTAGGCAATCGCCGCTGAGGGCGATCGGATGAAGACGCGGCGTACTAAGGCTGACTACAAGCCAGCTGATTATGCGAACATCAATGCCGAAGTTCAGAGACAATTAGCCGCCGCTGCGCAACTACAAGCTGACCTCGCCGCTCTAAACGTGCTGTACCCAGCTCCTCTTCCTTAAGATTGAATTTCCCATCGCAGAATAATTGTTAGGCGCGTGGTATTCAAGCTGGTTATTAGATTGTTGTGAAAATTGAATTGAACGCAAATAGCCTCGTTACTAAGATGGGAAAATTGGGGCAGAGGAACGTTCGCCAATTTTCATTCGTCGGAAAATTAGAATGTCTCTCCTATTACCGGTTTCCAAGAAGTGAATACGTGCGTCGGCCGTGACTTATACTAAAAGGTGCATTCCTTGAGGATCAAGCTATGTCTACGTACCCCTCGTGGCGAGTGGCCGCTGAAAACCTACGTAAACTTACCTCTGGCATAACACGTAAACAACGCGAGCTCGCAGCGCGAGTAGGGCTGAAACTGCCAAAATCCTTGCCAAGTCTCGTGGCGGCTGCCCGATTAAAAGAGGCCTATGCTACGGAACTCTGTATCGAGCCCATACAACCAGCCACTGATTCGCAGTTGGAGTTCCTCTCGAACCTAAATAAGAAACGTGCCCGCGACCCGCAAGTGACCGCGAGCCGCATTGAGGCGTCGGCATGGATTGATTTTTATCTAGAAAGAAACATTACGAAGCACTGGAACGACTGCGACTTGTAACGGGAGATATTTCAAATCAAAAACTCGGGTGGCGCCCGACATGAGGAGGTAGTTTCCATTGCCATCGATGGGCGTATCTACTTCCGAGGAGGGCATGGTGCATGCGTCGCCAGAGCGCGTAACCTTGAAATGTCGAGCAGCCAACAAGTCTGCTAAAGCAAGAGCATTGAGAAAGGTTACCGCGAATCAAGCAGCCGCCCTCTACTTCAACGGAGTTCTCCCACGTAAAGAGTTGGAGTTGAAGGACTTCAGAGTCACCTCGCGTGCCACTCCTGAGGACATTGAGCAGTTTCGAAACGTCATCGACAATGCAAGAGATGAAAAGCCCATACAGACTTTTCTTGAAAATAACCCTCAGGTACTCGCAGCACTTTTTGGGAGGTCGATTCGCGCGTAGTAGTTCCACATCCGAAATTAGGCGGAAAACGCATTCCCGATTTCTTAATCGCTGACGTTGACTCCTGCGGCATAAACTGGGTATTCGTGGAGCTTGAAACACCTCTCTCTGCTGTCACTTTGAAAGATGAACGTAATCTTGAAAAACACGCGCGGAAGGGCGTAAGCCAAATCAACGAATGGCGCCACTGGGTAGAAAACAATTTGGAGTTGGCGCGACGGTCGCGCACAACGGGGGGATTGGGGCTGGTGGATATTTCCTCTCGCTGCCGAGAGGAAATATCCACCAGCCCCAATCCCCCCGTTGTGCGCGACCGTCGCGCCAACTCCAAATTGTTTTCTACCCAGTGGCGCCATTGGTTGATTTCGTTTCGCCCTTCCGCGCGTGTTTTTCAAGATTACGTTCATCTTTCAAAGTGACAGCAGAAGAGGTGTTTCAAGCTCCACGAATACCCAGTTTATGCCGCAGGAGTCAACGTCAGCGATTAAGAAATCGGGAATGCGTTTTCCGCCTAATTTCGGATGTGGAACTACTACGCGCGATCGACCTCCCAAAAGTGCTGCGAGTACCTGAGGGTTATTTTCAAGAAAAGTCTGTATGGGCTTTTCATCTCTTGCATTGTCGATGACGTTTCGAAACTGCTCAATGTCCTCAGGAGTGGCACGCGAGGTGACTCTGAAGTCCTTCAACTCCAACTCTTTAACGCGGGAGAACTCCGTTGAAGTAGAGCGGCCGGCTGCTTGATTCGCGGTAACCTTTCTCAATGCTCTTGCTTTAGCAGACTTGTTGGCTGCTCGACATTTCAAGGTTACGCGCTCTGGCGACGCACTGGCACCATGCCCTCCTCGGAAGTAGATACGCCCATCGATGGCAATGGAAACTACCTCCTCATGTCGGGCGCCACCCGAGTTTTTGATTTGAACAATATCTCCCGTTACAAGTCGCAGTCGTTCCAGTGCTTCGTAATGTTTCTTTCTAAGATAAAAATCAATCCATGCCGACGCCTCAATGCGGCTCGCGGTCACTTGCGGGTCGCGGGCACGTTTCTTATTTAGGTTCGAGAGGAACTCCAACTGCGAATCAGTGGCTGGTTGTATGGGCTCGATACAGAGTTCCGTAGCATAGGCCTCTTTTAATCGGGCAGCCGCCACGAGACTTGGCAAGGATTTTGGCAGTTTCAGCCCTACTCGCGCTGCGAGCTCGCGTTGTTTACGTGTTATGCCAGAGGTAAGTTTACGTAGGTTTTCAGCGGCCACTCGCCACGGGGTACGTAGACATAGCTTGATCCTCAAGGAATGCACCTTTTAGTATAAGTCACGGCCGACGCACGTATTCACTTCTTGGAAACCGGTAATAGGAGAGACATTCTAATTTTCCGACGAATGAAAATTGGCGAACGTTCCTCTGCCCCAATTTTCCCATCTTAGTAACGAGGCTATTTGCGTTCAATTCAATTTTCACAACAATCTAATAACCAGCTTGAATACCACGCGCCTAACAATTATTCTGCGATGGGAAATTCAATCTTAAGGAAGAGGAGCTGGGTACAGCACGTTTAGAGCGGCGAGGTCAGCTTGTAGTTGCGCAGCGGCGGCTAATTGTCTCTGAACTTCGGCATTGATGTTCGCATAATCAGCTGGCTTGTAGTCAGCCTTAGTACGCCGCGTCTTCATCCGATCGCCCTCAGCGGCGATCTGCCTACAGGCGGTGTCGTTTGTCTCTCTAAATTGTTTCCAACACCACTCATGGGAACTTAAGTCTTGGTGGCGACCTATACGTGCAGGGTTCTTGCGATCCTCCCACGTACCGACAGTCAACTCGATTCGTCCACGTGCCGAATGAAAGACTGTATAGTAGGCACGGCTTATAGCTGTTCGCTGAGACGCTTCGTCGGGACTTGCTGCAAGCGCGGTTGCGAGAGTCAGGAATTGGTTAAAATCAAATGGCATTCAATTGAAAATCAAAATTCAGTCTGCCGTCAGCTTCATTGATTTGGCCCAACCACCATTCCCGGTCGAATGCTCTTAAAGCATCCAAATTTTCTTGTAAAGTTCCATTAGCAGTAACTAGACAGACGAGGCTCTCAAACCCCTCGTCGTCACACACTAGTGTCAGCGTTTTCACCGAGGCGGCTCCAAATCTTTCCTTTAATGGTTCCTTCGCCTGAACAAGTAAATTGTGGAGACGGTGTTCCTCGATGAATTTGGAAACGACCTGCCGACTGTCGAACACATAGGTGTCGTCCAGTCCCCGCGTAGCTTCGCGCCGTACAAAACATCTCTTGGGGTTATCCCAACTAACGTGGACTTCTCCCGAACGTTGTGGCGGTTTTTTTATAGGTGCCTGAACGAGCCAAGATTCTGGCTGCACCGGAGCATGAAATTCCGGTGGTGTCTGTTCGCGGTAGTTCGCGAATCCTAATCTCGGCGCGGTGCTCACAAAGTTCCTTCCAATCCTAGAACGTCGAATAGTTTCTGTTCATCCGCCAGCAGAATCTCGCCTAGCCGAGGGAGAGTAACTTCCGGGCCGTGATCCCTATTTATTCTAACGAAGAGGCCATTGGCAAAAGCCGCGGATGCGTCAATAACAATAGACGATTTCTCCATTTGCAAAATCACACCGGGAAACTTTAAGTTACCATCCATCAATTTAAAGGCTTCCTGACTTAGCAAAGAAGCCATAACCTCTTCTCGCGGCTTCGTCTTAAGTTGGATATGCAGGGCCATACCAACATGTTGAAACTCGATCTCTGCCCTTGTCTTCTCGATAACAGCATCAATACCCGCCTGTGCCGTCTGTATAAATTGATGCGCTTCTGTCCAATCAAGATTCTCAGCTACCCAAACCAGTCGCCCAAGCTGGAGCGTCATTGTGAGGTTTGTGCCGGGGACGTTCCGCTTGAATACAACTGCATAATCGTTCAGCTTCTCGGTTTGGGTTTTTAAATCAACACCTTCCAGCTTGAACCCAAACGGCTCTAGGGCTTCGAGCACACCAGCAATTATTAGGGCCGTACCAAGCCATGCTTCCAATATCGGTTTTCTAAAGACAGCGGTGTACTCCACCACTCCATAAGGAACTTCAACGGGAATCTTCGCCGGAATGACTGGGTCGAGCATTGGACTACAAAGTGTACTTCAGTCTAAGCCGAAGTGTCAGTAGAACTTTGTAATGTACGAATAACGAAAGGCATTAGACCTTACACAGCGAACAAAAGGCAAAATTGATAATAGGACTGCGTGGATTTACCACCGCCCATGCACCAGCCCCTTCACCCGCCCCTCATAAATCCCCTTTACCTTCCCCATCAGCTCCTGCGAAAGGGCCGGCAAATCTGACGCTTTGCAGTTTTCGCGACCTGGTCTGGACGCTTTCCGCCGGGGATGGCGCAGGTGACTGCGTCGAACATCAGGATCCAGCGCAGGGCGAACTGAGTCATTGATGTCCCTGTCGGAACCAGCTTGCGCAGTTCCTCGACGGCTTCGAGGCCGGACGGGTTGCCCACACAACGCGGTTTTCGTTGTGTGGAGCTTTGGAACCTGCTTCCTCGTCTACTTGTTCGTCAATGCATCTCAAAAATCTCCCCTCAAGCGAAAGCCGGGTTTGGATGCCACCCGTCCTGGAGTTCGGGAGACAGAAATATATGTGTGAGATTGTAAACCTGATCTCCGGAAGGATTGCAACTAGGCTTAGGTGGGCCAGCCAGCCTCCGCATCACTCTTCTTATTGTGTTTTGTTCTCAGCCAGCTTTTGCAGCACCTTCTGGGCGTCGCTGCGAATCTCACCGCGATACTGCTCAGTATCGGTCCATGAAGATGCTGGCATGGTGTGAGAATCCAGGATAGCCAATGCCTTTTCGGCGTGCTGCCGTGCCAGATCTTTCTGTCCGTCCGCCAAATACGCTTCGGCGAGGGTCTCATGTGCGTCGGCCGACTGAGGATACGCGAGGAGGGAGGAGCTTCAAGACTCTCGACCGCTACCCGGCTCGCCTGCGCGCACATGGTCTTGCGCCTATGATGCTGACGTTAATTTCCGGCCACAACTGTACCTTCGGGTCTTTCTGCCGGCCTTCCATCAGTTGCTGCGTGACCCGGGCGACTCCTCCGGGCGTCCAGATTTCACTGATGATTGCGGCCGAGGCCAAGGTGTCTGCCGGCGCGTGACCCGGCGTCCTAATCAGCGTGGTCACAAGCCAATCGACAATCGGGCCAGGCAGCTCCCGATGAGCCTTGAACATGTCGGTTCCGTGGCCGCCGTTGGCGGGACCTTCCCGATCGGGGTTTCATACCACATCCAGGGTGCGTCTTGTGCCGCAGAATAGTGGACGAACTTCTTGCCTGGGCTGGAGGAGTTGATGTAAAGCAATTCCATCGCCTCGACGGTAGGAGGGTATTCGTCGTCGTCGGCCACGACGAACAGTCCGGGCAGTTGTGACGCCTGCCGCATAAATTCCAGCCCGTCTTGAAGGGCCTCCCCGGAAAGCAAGAAAAGCGATTTCACCTCAGCAGGGTGGTGATGCGCTAGTTCGATGGAATGGCGAACGCCAACGATCCTGCCCTCCGACGCCGATGGCGTCGCGCTTGACCCCCGGCTGCGAAATCAAGTATTGAAACGCCGTGTCAATGTCGCTAGGCCAGGGCGCGACTTGCCTTTCCGCGTCCGTCAGCTGGTATACGGCGCCGCTTTCGCCAAATCCGCGCATATCGAGCGTAAGCGTGTTGGTTCCAGCCGCCGCTAGTTGCCCGGCCAGATCATCCCAAGCTTTACGTGTCCGGTTGAACTGGTGCAGCAGCAGCACGCCGGGTCCCGGTTCGGCCGCAGCAAAATGAGCTTGCCTTCAGGATGGTGCCGTCCGCCGCCTTCACCATCAACCACATGCGGAGCAGAAGGAACTTGCTGTCCTACCGCGGCAACATGAAGAATTATTCCTGCTAGAACTAAAATAATTGTTTGTTGTTTCATTAATGATCACTCTTGACGACAAGCAACATGGCTCGCTGTGGAAAATAGTTCCTGAAAATTCCCGCAAGTAACACAACTGCAAACAGCGAAACTCAACACACTGTATTCGAAACTGTCCTCTTCGATATCTCACGAGCGCTGATGAACTAGCGGGCGGATTTTGGCATCGACAAATCCGCTTCGCTTTTTCCATAGTGTCTGAGGTGAGCGCCGGAAGATCTGAGGCTATGCAATTTTCCCGCGACCTGGTCGGGACGCTTTCCTCCGGGGATCGCGCAGGTGACTGCGTCAAACATCAATATCCAGCGCAGGGCGAACTGGTTCATCGATGTCCCCGCCGGCAACCAGCTTCCGAATTTCCTCCACCGCTGCGAGGCCGGTTTCGTAGTCCACTCCGGAAAAGGTTTCGCCTACGTCGAAAGGTTCGCCTCGGCGGTTGAAGTTGCGGTGGTCGTCGGCTTCGAACGTTGAATCCGACGAAGTTTGCCGGTAAGCATGCCGCTGGCCAGCGGCACTCGCGCCAGAATTCCCACGTGTTTTTCTTTGGCCTTGGCAAAAAAAGTGTCCGCCGGACGCTGCCGGAAGCAATTAAAAATGATCTGCACCGTCTGCACGTTGGGAAATTCGATCGCCTTGAGCGCCTCTTCCACTTTCTCTACGCTCACGCCGTAGTAGCGAATTTTCCCTGCCTCGACCAGATCGTCAAGCATCCCGAAAACTTCGGGACGGCGAATAGAGCTCGGTCGGCGGACAGTGCAGCTGGACCAGATCAAGCCGATCGGTGGAGAGATTTTTCAGGCTGTCGGTCGATCCAGGCATACAGGTTTTCGCGGCTGTAACCTTCTACAGTCTGCTTGGGCAGGCGCCGCCCCGCTTTGGTGGCAACGACGATTTCCTCTTTTTGCGAGATTTCTTGAGCTGAGCGATAAGGCGCTCGCTGCGTCCGCCACCATAAACGTCGGCGGTGTCGATAAAATTGACGCCGGAGTCGATGGCCTTGTTCAGCGCAGCCATAGATTCGTCATCAGAGACATTCCCCCAAGCGCCTCCAATCGCCCAGGCGCCAAAGCTGATGTCAGAAACTTTCCAGGGGGTACGGCCAAGGGGACGGTAGTTCATGTGTGCTCTCTCCTAAAGAACAAACTAAACCTTTGTCATTCCGACAAGGAGCGTAGCGACAAGGAGGAATCTGCTATTTGCAGACAGCGTCTGTGATGCTGTCCGAGAAAGCAGATTCCTCGCGCAAAAAACGCGCTTCGGAATGACAATGGTAAGTGGGTTGATGGTTAAAAGGCCGCGATTGACTCGCGGCCTAGTTTTAATCCGTGTTGATCTGTGAAAATCCGTGGCTAAGGTTTAGTGCCGTCCGCCGCCACCACCACCGCTGCGTCCGCCACCACGACCACCACCGCCGCGAGGACCACCGCGTCCACGACCACCACCGCCTCTTCCGCCACCACCACCGGGGCGTCCACCGCGTCCGCCGCCACGATCATTGCGGAACGGAGGCCGATCGCCACCTTGCGGCGCTGCGGACGGTGCTCCATCACGGTTGAAGTTGGGTTCCTCGTCGGGGGAAATCACCGCCGCCCTCAAGAGTCAGCGCCGGAGTTCCAGCAGGAGCGCGGACACCGTCTCCGCTACCCTCACCGCCGTGATTTTCCGATCCACCTTCAGGAGCTTCAGTACCCTCAGGCACAGGCGCTCCTCCCATCTTCGCGCGCTGCTCTTTCAAAATCGCTTTGCGCGAAAGTTTAATGCGATTACCTTCGACCGCCAGGACCTTCACCAGAACCTGATCGCCCTCTTTCAACTCGTCGCGAATATCTTTAATGCGATGCTCCGCAACTTCGCTGATGTGCAGCAGGCCATCGGTGCCAGGGATGATTTCGACAAACGCGCCGAACTCAGCCAGACGAGTAACGGTGCCAAGGAAGTCTTGCCCACTTCAGCAGTCGCAGTCAGATCGCGAATGATCTGCAACGCCTTGTTGGCGGAAGCTTCATCGTTCGAAAGCCACATTCACGTTGCCCGTGTCTTCAACGTCAATCTTCACGCCAGTCTGCTCGATGATGGAACGAATCATCTTGCCACCGGGCCCGATGACGTCACGAATCTTGTCCACCGGAATCTGCAAAGTGTAAATTCGCGGCGCAAAGCTCGAAACTTTCTCGCGGGCAGTAGTCAGATCCCTCAGACATCTTGTCGAGGATGTGCAACCGTCCACGCTGCGCCTGGGCCAGAGCTTCACGCATAATCTGAGCCGTGATGCCTCCAACCTTAATATCCATCTGCAAAGCGGTGATGCCTTCGCTTAGTTCCGGCGACTTTGAAGTCCATATCGCCGTAATGATCTCCCACTCCCGCGATGTCGGTAAGAATGGCGTAATCGTCGCCTTCCTTCACGAGTCCCATAGCAACTCCAGCCACAGGAGCCTTAAGCGGAACACCGGCATCCATCAACGATAGCGAAGCCCCACAAACCGAAGCCATAGAAGAAGACCCATTCGACTCCAAAATGTCAGAGACGACGCGCATGGCATAAGGCCACTTTAGGAGTGTTGGCAGAACCGCCGACACCGCGCGCTCAGCGAGCGCGCCGTGCCCAATCTCGCAACAATACGCGAACGAAGCGTACACGTACATAAC
>CAWBXL010000113.1:0-12834 GCA_963792305.1 uncultured Acidobacteriaceae bacterium
CCTGTAGCCGGCGTTGGCTGGCCGTTACCGGAGAGTTTGAAATTGTTCGCCCGGTAAAGGCGAAATAGCCGCTGACCGATTGAAAGGAGCGATTCTGCTGCTGGAAGTCCTCCGTTGCGTCCGCAGTGTAAGTCCTGCCGGATTCGCCGCCTGGGGCCCCCTTCTCGACAATGCGCACAAGCTGCTGAGCATCGCGAAAAGGCAGCGGCCGCAAAAAGAGTCGTATTCACCACGCTAAAAACAGCAATGTTGGCACCAATCCCAAATAAGGATCAGGACTGCGACCAGCGTGAACATGGGATCGCGCCGCATGGCGCGGAAGGTATAGCGAAGATCAAGCCAAAGAATATCTGAGGCCTTGAAACCCACGCGCATTGCGCTGCTGCTGTTTCGCCTGCTCCACTCCACCCAAGCGGACCTGTGCCTGACGCCACGCTTCCTCCGCTGACATTCCGCGCTTGATATTTTCCTCAATCGCCATTTCAAGATGCGCCTTCATCTCTTCGTCAAGTTCCTGATCCATCGCGGGATGAGAAAAAGAAGACCGGAGACGTTGCACCAATTGCTGTAACCGATTCATTTGTTATCTCCCTGCATGGCCAACACTCGTCCCATCACGCTGGAAAGCCGCTGCCAATAAACGGCGTCCTCGGCCAATTGTTTGCGGCCTTTTTTAGTAATGGAATAAAACTTGGCTTTGCGGTTGTTGTCTGACGTACCCCACTCGGCGGAGATCCAGCCGCGCTCCTGCAATCGCACCAGCGACGCATAGATCGTGCCCTGATTCAAAAGCACTTCGTTGCCGCTGATCTGTTCAATGCGCCGAGCGATACCGTACCCATGTTGTGGGCCCATAGCGGCTAGCGTTTGCAAGACCATCAAATCCAGCGTCCCCTGAAGAAGATCGAGTTTGGCGTCGGACATAGCTCTCCTGTGTTAATTCCACAGAAGCATGCCATACCTTCTGTGGGATTACAACAGGAGAGACGGATGGGGACAAAGAAGGGTCAACGATTACTTTTTAAGGGAAGGGTGGTTCTTGGGAGGACCGCTGTTCCAGCCGCCGAGCTCCAAGGCAACCGCCATGCAGGCGTCGCGAAGTTCATCGGCCAAAGTGCGGTCCACCATGGCGCGGGCCACGATCATGCCGCCGACGCACATGGCAGCTGCGGCTTGGGCGATATTGTGGCGGGGCCGGCCATTTTGCGGCATGCTATTTTCCAGAGCACGCACCATGGCCAAAAAAACGGTTTCGAAAGTATGTTTTACAGTCTTGTTGCTGCGAGCGACATCGGATGGCAGCGCAACCATGGGACAGGAGTCTTCGACGTTTTCGAAGTGCTGCCGCGACAGATAAGCGCGCACCACCTGGGCGCCTACGTCCGGAGACAGCCGGTCTATTTTTATGCCTTCCCAGCAATTCTTCCAATTCGGGTTGGTAAAGAAGCAATCTAGAACTTCGGCATACAGATCGCTCTTGCTTTTGAAATAACTATAAAACCCGCCATGGGTGAGTCCAGCGCCTTTCATAATCTGCGTGACCGAGACATTATCAAAGCCATGCCGGTTAAATAATTTACGCGCACTATCAATGATTTTTTCTTTTACTTCGGCGCGGTGACCAACTGGGTAGGGCATGGGTCCTCCTCAAATCTTGATAGGGAGTATGCCCCGAAACGGCGTTCTTGTGCCAGCTGCAACTGTAGGCTCAGGGTTTCTTCATCGCATGATTGCGCCGCCGTTGACGGTCTGCATAGGCTGCAACTTTAAGACGGTTTCCGCAAAGTTGCATACTGCACCAGCGGCGCGTCCCCTTCTTGCTAGTGTCGTGGAAGTGCAACACGCATTCTCCGCACTTGCGGACGCGGGTATTATCCGCATGGGCGAACAATACGGCTGCGCCATGCGCTAATGGAGCAAACAAGTCCTCGGGCTCGTTCGCTTCAAACCAGGGCTCTAGCGTTGGAATATTGGCACCCGCTTCGAGCCGCGTGCGCATTGGGTGTTCAGCCATTAGCCGGTTTAGTTCATTCACGGTTGAGTGAGAAACTGTTCCTCCGTGTTCCCAAGTCACTACATCCTTGCGTAGCCTTTCCCGCAGTTCTCGCATGGCTTCCACGGCCCGCCGGGCCCTCGGAGAATTCGTCCAAAGCGCTTGCAGGTTTGCCGCCCTGCGTGGGCTGAGCAGTTCAGCTGCTTGAAACCAGCGCACAAGCGCGTTGAAGTCAGGTAGCAGCTCAATACGCTCGCCATTTTGCACCGGACTGGTATTCAGGAAATCCAGTGCCAGTTGGTTCCCCACAAAAAGGAACCCGTCCTTCCACATGGAATCCAGCTCGACCTTATTCCTATTCATTCTCAGTCCCAAACAATATTGTAACACCGATAATGAATCTTATTATCGGTTAGTACATCTGATGTCTGGAAAGGGCCGCGCGATTCCAGCGGCCCTACTTTCAAAAGGAGAATCATTATGACCAGCTATCACTACGCGTCCGTCAGCGACAACAAGGTCTTCTATCGCGAAGCCGGAGCGAAAACTGCTCCAACCGTTCTCTTGCTGCATGGCTTTCCAACTTCCTCACACATGTTCCGCAATCTAATTCCAGCACTGGCAGAAAACTATCACGTAATTGCCCCTGACCTGCCTGGCTTTGGCTTCTCGGACGCGCCCGACCGCAAAAAGTTTCGCTACACTTTTGAAAACCTGGCTAAAACCATTGACAGTTTTACGCAGACCATTGGCCTCAATCGCTACGCAATCTACGTTTTTGATTACGGCGCGCCGGTAGGATTTCGGTTGTCCCTAATGCATCCCGAGCGTATCACCGCCATCATTTCGCAAAACGGCAACGCCTACGAAGAAGGCCTGAGCCAGGGATGGAATCCGATCCAAAAATATTGGAAATCCCCGTCGCAAGAGAATCGTGCCGCCTTGCGCGACTTCCTCACACCTGAGGCGACAAAATCTCAATATCTTTACGGCGTCAAACACGAAGAACTTATAGCACCGGAAGCTTATCAGCTTGACTCCGCACTGCTCGTTCGTCCCGGCAATGACGAAATCCAGCTCGATCTTTTCCTCGACTACGCGAGCAATGTCGCACTATATCCAAAATTTCAGGAATATTTCCGTACGAATCAGCCACCGCTGCTGGCTGCCTGGGGCAAAAATGATCCGTTCTTTTTACCTCCGGGCGCCGAAGCGTTCAAACGCGACAATCCGGATGCCGAAGTTCATTTCTTCGACACCGGGCATTTCGCTCTGGAAACCCACCATCAGGAAATTGCAGCGCTCATTCGCGGCTTCCTGAATCGCAAACTAACTTCGGAAGCCGCGGCGGCATAAGCGCACTCGGTACGTCCACTCAGCACAAGTGTTTCGTTTTGAAGATATTGGAGAACCCCAACGCATGATGGAATCAAATCAGGGCGAGCGGAAAAATGGTGTCCGTATATGAAGTGGGCCTGTGAACCAGGCCCAATTTTTCGACGTTATGTCTTAAGCTGGGGAAAATATTATCTTGAACATATTTTGGGTCCATGTTTTTATGCAGGAACAATTCGAGCAAAAAACCTGGAGAATTCCCTTTGACGAACGAAAAAAATGAAAGTTCAGCTAATCTACCGATCTTAACCAGCACACCAACGCGGCGGAAGTTAATTGCCGGAGCGGCCATCGCCTTAGGCAGTCTGGTCGCCGGTTCTGCTGCCCTCGCGCAGGCCCAGCAAGACATGATGGAAACACCGAGCACCGGAACTGAAGGCCTGCTTACCTATCTTCATCAGGAGATAGAAATTAAAGCGGCCCCACAGCGCATCTACGACGCACTGCTCGATTCCAAACAGTTCTCCACTTTTACTGGCATGCCCGCCGAAATCAGCCGCGATTCTGGTGGAACCTTATCAATGTTTAAAGGATTGATCGTCGGCCGAAATGTGGAATTAGTCCCGGGCCAGCGCATCGTGCAAGCATGGCGCCCCGCCAACTGGGAGCCGGGCGTTTATTCCTTAGTAAAGTTCGAACTCAAAGCACAGACGCCCGCGACCCTGATTGTGCTCGATCACACCGGATTCCCCGAAGGCAATTTCCGACATCTCAACGCAGGCTGGTATTCCCACTATTGGGAGCCGTTAAAGAAGTTTCTGGCTTAATCACGCCGGTCATAAATTGGGGTTGCGCATTACTTCTCTGCCAGGGCAAACCGAATCTCGCATCTTGCACTAATCGTCAGCTACAATTTCCGCTGATCAGCATGCCAGGAAGTTCTCCCAGTCCGAAGCGGAGCGCATGGATTGTCGTGGCCATGTTTGCCATGATCGCGGTCCCCGCGGGAATTGCTCTGCACACGGTAAAAACCGCGGCGGTCGCGCAAATCCCGAGCATCAACCCCACGCCGCACGGTTACACCTGGAGTCTCCTGCTATTCATCATTCCTATTGTTGTGATCGGCTGCTGGTTCTTGCCCAGCGAAGGAATTGAAATTCCGCAGCGGGCATTTTGGAGGACCCTCTGGATTCTGGTTCCTATCGGCTGCGGTCTCGATTTTTTCCTAGCCCACCGCTTCTTCATCTTTCCGAACGCTGGAGCGACACTGGGAATTGGCGCACCCGCGCTTCACGCACCGGTCCCGATCGAAGAATATATTTTCTATTTCACCGGTTTTGTCGTCATCCTCCTTATCTATATCTGGCTGGACGAGTACTGGCTCGTGGCCTACAACGTCCCTGACTACAAAGGCGAATCACAGCAGATTGCAAAGCTACTGCGATTTCATCCGTGGTCTTTGTTCGTCGGGATTGCCCTGTTGGCAGCCGCAATTATTTACAAGAAGTTCCATCCGCCCGATGGGTTCCCCGGTTACTTCACTGTATTGGTACTTGGAGGCCTGGTGCCTTCCGCAGGGTTCTTTCATGCGGCCCGGCGTTTCATCAATTGGCGAGCCTTCAGCCTGACCGTTTTCATGATCCTGCTCATCAGCATGTTCTGGGAAGCAACACTAGCCGTGCCGTACGGATGGTGGGGATATCAGTCGAATCAGATGATGGGATTATTCATCGGGGCATGGGCAAATCTACCGATTGAAGCCGTGCTGGTTTGGATTGCCGTCACTTACGGAACGATGATCGTGTATGAGATCGTAAAAATCTGGCAGGCTTCAGGTAAGACTGCGAAGCACGCGTTCCTGGGAATGCCAACCCCTTAGCTAGAGGACACGAAATGGCAATTCCGTATTACCACGTTGATTCATTCACCAGCGAACTTTTTGCAGGGAACCCAGCGGGCGTATGCATACTTTCCTCTGCTCTTGCAGATAGCATCATGCAGAAAATTGCGGCTGAGAACCGGCACAGCGAGACCGCTTTTGTTGTTCCTCGCGCGGATGGTGATTTTGACTTGCGCTGGTTTACACCCGAAGTCGAAGACGACCTATGTGGGCATGCGACTCTCGCATCCGCCTATGTTCTCGCGCTACGAAAACACGACGTGTGGCCGGTTCGCTTTCACACTCGCAGCGGAATGGTGAGCGTGGCTCAGCGTCAGGACAACTTTGAACTGGACTTTCCCGCCATGCCACCTCGGCCATGCGATGTGCCTGCCGGTCTCTTACCTGCTCTGGGTTTGAAAGCGGTGCCAGTCATGAAGGCGCGCGACTACCTGGTAGTAGTGGACCACGCTGAGCAGGTGCGAACGCTCTCTCCCGATATCGCCGCTCTTGCCAAACTGGATGTCGGGCTCGCCGGCACTATTGTGACCGCTCCCGGCGAGGGGGACGTGGATTACGTGTGCCGTTTTTTCCTGCCAGCAGCCGGCATTGATGAAGATCCAGTGACCGGCTCCGTACATTGCACGCTGGCACCCTACTGGGCGGAGCGGTTGGGTAAGGACAAGTTTCGTGCGCGACAACTCAGTGCTCGTGGTGGATCCATGGAGAGCGCAATGGCTGGTGATCGCGTGAAGATATCTGGAACAGCACGTTTGTACCTTCAGGGCATGCTTGAACTGTGAAGCGTCTGTAGCGCAGCTAGAATCTAGTGACTATTGCAGCTTGGCGTACTCCGCCTTGGCCTTCCAGAAGGAAAAGAAATCCTGATAAGCAGTCTGGCAACTTCGTGAGGAAGGAATTTCAGGGCGACAAATCGGCCGACTTGATATCCTCCGACTGGAACACCACGCCCATCCCCCCGCCACCGAGCTTCTCGACAACGCGATAGTGAGAGATGGTTTGGCCGATCATGGGATAGGTGGTGCCGCAATCTTAGAGGCGGCAAGCATGGGAGTCAACGAATGGTCAACAAATGGTCGGGGAAGGGCACGAGTTCCACTCGCGCCATAAAAGGACCACAACTGATCCGCGCTTTAGCGTCTGAGGTCCAGCTTATACTTCCATGGAAATGAAGTCCGTAATAATCGGAACCGCCGGACACATCGACCATGGCAAAACCGCCCTGGTCAAAGCTCTGACCGGCATCGACGCTGATCGTTTGGAAGAAGAAAAGCGCCGCGGTATCACCATTGATATCGGTTTCGCCCACCTCGAACTGCCCTCACCGAATGGCGAAATCCTACGCCTGGGATTTGTGGATGTCCCCGGCCACGAGCGTTTTGTCCGTAACATGCTTGCTGGAATAGGCGGCATTGACATAGTCCTGTTCGCCATAGCAGCTGACGAATCCATTAAGCCCCAGACTCGCGAACACTTCGACATCTGCCGCCTGTTGTCCATCCGACGGGGCGTGACCGTAGTTACCAAGGCCGATCTGGTCGATGCAGAAACGCTACAAATTGTGCGTTCAGAAATAGAAGAATTCACCCGTGGCTCATTTCTGGATGCGTCTAACTCACCCGTCATTTCCGTCAGCGCATTGACCGGCAAAGGGCTGGATGAAATAAAAACGGCTTTAATTCAAGTCGCCGCCGAACTCCCTAAGCGGGATGCTACTGCCAATACGCGGCTGCCAATTGATCGCGTCTTCACCATGAAAGGTTTTGGTACGGTCGTCACCGGCACTCTGATTTCCGGCAAACTTTTCTCCGACCAGCAATTGGAAATATTTCCTGACGCGAAACACGTTCGGGTAAGAGGTGTGCAAGTCCACGGTCAGGCAACTGACGTTGCGGTTGCGGGACAACGTACGGCGCTGAACCTGGCAGGCGTGGCCACCGACGAACTCAAGCGCGGCATGATGCTGGCTGAACGGTCGATTTTTCGCTCGACTTCAAGCGTCGATGTTGAACTTACCCTATTACCGTCCTCTAAACCGTTAAAAGATCGTGCTCGTGTCCATTTTCATGCCTACACCATGCAGACGATTGCAGAAGTCCGGTTATACGGCAAAAAACAACTTTCGCCGGGAGAAAATAACTTCGCGCGATTGCGCCTTTCCGAGCCCGCCCTATTGGTTCCCGGAGACAGATTTATCATCCGGCAATTTTCTCCGGTAGTAACGATTGGCGGCGGAGTGATTTTGGATGCTTTACCGATCCCGCAAAAATTAAACCCCGAGAAAATCACAGCATTCTTACAAACCATAGCCCAGGGATCATCAGCCAAAATTTTGGAAGCGCGGGTTACGCGCAGAGCAGAAGCGGGATTGCGTCTTTCAGAGATACAAGCAGAGATGAATCTGACGCAACAAAAGGCCGCTGAACTTATTGCGCATCTTCCCAGCTTGCGATTAATTACCGGTGATAACTGGACCATAATTTCCACCACTGCATTCGACCGGGTAATGGAGGAAATTGTCGCGTCCGTGTCGGAATTTCATGGGGCCAATCCGCTGAAGCCCGGTATTGGTAAAGAAGAGTTGCGTGATCGAGTAAATCTCAATTCCCATGTTTTTTACTCAGCCATTCAAAAACTGAATGAACTGAAAAAACTGGAGACTGCCGGTGACGAGATACGCTTGCCAGGTCGCGGCATAATCATGAAGGATGAAGAGACAGAAGCCAAGAAAACCATTGAATCGGCCTTCGCCAGCGCAGGCTTAAAAGTTCCCGCACTGAAAGATGTATTGGCAGCTCTACAGGTTGATAAGACCCGCGCACAGAAAATCGTAACCCTCTTACTGCGTGACAAGGTGCTAGTAAAGATCGCCGATGATTTGGTTTTCCACAGTTCAGCGCTCGCCCATCTAAAAAAACAAATGGCCCAATACAAAACCAAATCTCCAAAAATCAATGTGGCCCAATTCAAGGACCTGACAGGCATCAGCCGCAAATACGCCATTCCCCTTCTAGAATTTCTGGACCGCGAACGGATCACCCGAAGAGCTGGAAACGAGCGGATCATTCTCTGACGTGCAAGAAATTGCACCGCTACCCCGACCACCCTCAACAGGTCTATTATTCATTGTCTGGCAAAGCAGCCGTCCGTCGTGGCTAACCTCTCAGCATTTCGTTCGTCAGTATCCAAAGGGCCAAAATTCCCGAAAGGAACTTGTATGGCAAAAATCTCAGGATGTGCTTTGGTAGTGATCGTATTGGCAATGAGCGCGTGGGCACAGATGCCCGCCTCGCAGCCCCCTTTGTGGCATGCCAAACCTGATGTAGCAGCATTTGAAAAAGTCGAAAACGAACACCTGGCGGCAGCGGACCGTTTTATTGCCACGGTTGTCGCGGTCAAAGGTCCCCGCACCATTCAGAACACTCTGGTTCCGTTTGATGAGGCCGTACGTGAGATCAACACCGCGGGTTACTTCGCGGGGCTGATGCAGCAGGTGCATCCCGATGCCACCTTCCGCGATCACGCCACCGCGATGTACACCAAGGCCATTAGCGTGCAAACCGCAGTCTCGCTAAACCACGATGTATACGACGCCCTCTCCAGCCTGGACCTTTCCAAAGCCGATGCTGCCACGAAATATTACGTCGAGCGCCAGCTGCTGGAGTTCCGCCTGGCCGGTGTAAATAAAGACGAGGCCACTCGCAACAAACTGAAAGAACTAAACGAGCAGTTGTCGGTACAGCAGTCCGCTTTTGACCGCAATATTTCCGATGATCAGAAAATTGTAGATGCTGATCCGAGTGAACTCGACGGTCTGCCGCAGGACTACATTGACCGCCACAAGCCCGGAGCGGATGGGAAAGTAAAAATCAGCACCAACTATCCTGACATCTTCCCAGTTTTTCAATTTGCAAAGAGTGATGATCTACGCCGCCGTATGAACCTTGCTTTCGACACCCGCGCCTATCCAAAAAATAAAGAAGTGTTACAGCAGATGATGCAGATCCGTTATCAGATTGCGACGCTGCTCGGTTATTCCTCATGGGCGGACTACAACGCAGCCGACAAAATGATCGCCAAGGGCCAGAACATACAGGCCTTCATTGACGACCTGGGAAAGGCGACCCACGACACGGCCGCACGCGAATTTTCCATGATTCTGGCGGAGAAACAAAAGACACATCCTGATGCCAAGGAAGTCTGGGACTACGAGAGTGGTTATTACAAGGAACAACTTCGCCGCTCGCAATATTCATTCAACTCCCAGTCAGTGCGTCCGTATTTGCCGTATAAGCAAGTTCGGCAGGGAATTCTCGACACCGCCGCGAAATTCTTTCATCTTACCTTTAAGCAGGAAGAGGGAGTCGTCTCGTGGGACCCCACCGTCGAAACCTTCGATGTTTATGACAATGGCAAAGTAATCGGCCGGTTCTATCTGGATATGCATCCGCGTCCCGGGAAATTCAGCCACGCGGAAATGGTCCAGGTGCTCGACGGCGTTCGCGGCAAGCAGTTGCCGGAAGCTACATTGGTCTGCAATTTCCCTGCGCCCACCGATACTGACGCTGGCCTGATGGACATCGGCGACGTGGAAACTTTCTTCCATGAGTTTGGCCACCTCATGCACATGATTCTCGCGGGCCAGCAGCAATGGGCCGGGGTAAGCGGAATCTCCATGGAGTCTGATTTCGGTGAAGCGCCATCCCAAATGCTGGAGGAACTGATCCGCAGCCCGCAGGTTCTCCGCACTTTCGCCAGGCACTACAAAACGGGTGAAATCATCCCACTGGAGTTGATAGAAAAAATGAACCGCGCCGGCGCCTTCGGGCGGGCCGGGTACGTATCGTCGCAGGACGCCTACTCAGCGATCTCCTACGACATCTATAAAGGTGATCCCAAGGATGTTGATCTGGATGCTGCAACCGACAATGCGCTGCACCGCTTTACATTCAGCAAGTTAAGTCCGGGCGTTCATATGTGGGCCTCATTCGGACACTTGGGAGGCTATTCCTCCTCGTACTACACCTATATGTGGGACGAGGTGATCGCAACCGATTTCTTTGCCCAATTTGACAAGGGCAATCCGCTCACCGGAACTGCCCCGCACCGCTATCGGAGCCTGGTTCTGGAACCGGGCGGCTCTATGTCCGCGAACGACTTAGTAAAGAATTTCCTCGGCCGTCCGCAGAACATGGACGCCTTAAAGCAATGGATGGGTGTGGAGTTCGCCTCTGGCGTGCAAGGGGCGTCGGGAGAATCGGCTATTCTCAAAAACTCCGCCAACACCTTCGAACCACCCCGCATCTCATGATGGCATTCATTAAGGAGGATGCCCTATGAGATCACGGAACAAAGCTCTAACTAACGTACTGCTGGGAGCTGGGGCATATTTGCTGGAATCACTTCGGGAAAAGGCTTCGGACAATTTTGAGGACATTCGCGATCGTGCTCGCGAAACCTACGGGGTGGCTGCAACACGCACCTCCCGTGCCGCAGCTGCCTTCCGGGGTGAAGACAGCAATATATGGGGCTCAGCTGCTGCCCTGTTGGTAGGAGTCGGGATCGGTATAGGCGTAGGCGTGCTGATCGCCCCCGCCAGCGGAGAGGAAACCCGCCGCAATATCGCTGACAAAGTCACCGACTTTGGTGAGAAAGTCCGGGAACGAGCCGGAGAATTTGAACGCGAGAATACTGGCACCTACGGCACTTAGCAATAAATCTCAACTTTTCGCTGCCTGCCTGTAACCAATACGGGCAGGTGGTTTTTTGTAAATTAAATCCTCTCTGCATCTTCTCGCGTCTAAATTTGTATGACTCCCGAAAAAGTAAATCTTTCGCAGAAGTTTTCGCTATTTTCCGATCACTGGAGCCCGAAGGTCGCCGGAGAATTAAACGACTCGTATGTGAAGCTGGTGAAGTTCCAAGGCGAGTTTGTCTGGCACCATCACGAGAATGAAGACGAATTATTTCTGGTGGTGAAGGGGCAAATGTTGATGCGCTTGCGGGATCGTGATGTTTGGGTGGATGAAGGGGAATTCATCATCGTGCCTCGCGGGGTGGAACACATGCCAGTTGCTCCCGAAGAAGTACAGGTAGTGCTGCTGGAGCCGAAGAGCACACTGAATACAGGCAATGTGCAGAACGAAAGAACCGTAGCACAGTTAGATCAGGTCTAAGCTGACTATTCATGACGCAACGCCGACATCGGCGCAATTCTCGCGGCGCGCCGTGCCGGCACCCAGCAGGCGATCGCGGCAGTCAATAAAACCAACCCTACCGCGAACAGACCGACGCTGAAGTTGACCGATTCAAATCCCGTCAACATTCCCCGCAGCATTCGCATAAGGCTTAACGTCATGGCTAATCCGATTACCAGTCCTATGGCAGTTGTGAAGAAGCCCTGGCGAAATATCAGGGTTTCAACATTGCCGGGGGTCGCTCCCAGAGCGATACGCACTCCGATCTCCTGCGTCCTGCGCGAGGTGGTGTAGGACATCACGCCATATACTCCGGCAATGGACATCGCCAGTGCGAGGCAAGCCGTGATCGCCAGCAAAATCATGATGAACCGCCGGTCCGCAAGCGAATCAGAAATCAGAGCAGCCATGGATACACTCAGAAATACCGGCTGGTTCGGGTCCACTCCAGCAATGGCGCGGCGAATGCCTGCTTCCAAATCTTTGGTCGGCCGATTCGTCCGCACGACCACAAAGTAGGCGCTTTCCAGGGCCGAAGCGGAAAGGTACACGCCACCCTGCTGTGCCCCTTCCATGGTGCGGTTGTGTATGCTGGAAACAACTCCCACGATACGCTTCCAGTTGCTCGGGTTCCCCGGGGTACAGTACACACAAATCTGCTTGTCTATGGGGCTGGCGCCCGGCCAAAACTTGGCGGCAACAACATCATTCACGATGGCCGAATTGTTTAATGACTTCATTTCGTCTTCGCGAAACCAACGGCCACCGGTCAAATGCATTCCCATCGTCTCGAGGTAATCCGTGCTAACGTTGTCCACTTCAACGATGGCCTGCGAATTTGGATCCATCACTCCGGCCTCGTCAATGGTGACGGACCCACCATGGTTTTCGCCGCTGAAGGGTAAAGCATCAACCGCGCCGGCGCTCTCGACTTCAGGAAGAGCCACGCACCGCGTTGAGAAATTTCCCATATAGAATTCCTCGTTCTTCGGGAATCTTGTAGCGCTCCGCGGCAGGAATAACTACCGACGCCAGAAGATGGTCGGCATCGAAACCGGGATCGGCACGAACCAGCTCAACGAATTTTCCAAAAGCTGTGCTCCCACAATCACCAAAGCCACAGTGACAGCCACTTCACCAACCACAAATGCATTCGAAGCGGTCCCGGCTGCCGGCTGTATTACCGCGGGCACCGAAGTCGTTGGCGATCACTTTCTTTCGTGCGGCGCGAAATGCCGGCGCCATTCCGAACAATACTCCATTGATAAGAGCGACCAACGTGGCAAAGATCAAAATGGACCAATCGGCATGCGCCGATGCCAAACGCGGAATGCTGACGGGAGCGATTGTCGCTAGAACTTTCCAGGCAACGACCGTGAGCAGATAGCCGCCGATGCCGCCCAAAAAAG
>CAWBXL010000114.1:0-13166 GCA_963792305.1 uncultured Acidobacteriaceae bacterium
TTGGCATTTGCCATTGCCGATTCACCGGAAAGACTCGGGGCAAGGTTGAATCGAGAGCAGATTTCCCAGACTTTGGTCGAAACCCATCTCGATGACCAGATGAAAGGTTTTAGCGCCTGGGACGATTGGGCTAGAGGTAAACGCGGACGGCAAAAATAGGGCTAACCCGAACTCCATTTAAGATACTGCTTGAATACTTGCTTCAAATATAGTGAGGTCGTGATTGAACCAACCGCTGTTCTGGATACTCTTCAATTTGTTCGTAATCGCGATGCTGGCCCTCGACCTCGGGGTCTTCCATCGCGGTGGCCACGTGATAAAAGTGCGCGAGGCCATGCTCTGGAGTGTGGCCTGGATCAGCATGGCCGCAGCCTTTGCGGTACTTGTATTTTTCTGGCATGGACGTACGACTGCTTTGGAGTTTGTCACCGGATACGTGATTGAACTCTCGCTGAGTGTGGACAACCTGTTTGTCTTTCTGCTGATCTTCCGTTTTTTCAAAGTATCTTCCGAGCATCAACACCGCGTTCTTTTCTGGGGGATTTTAGGCGCCCTTATTATGCGTGCAGTGTTCATCCTTGTAGGGGTTGGGCTCATCAGCAGATTTGCGTGGGTCACCTATATCTTTGGTCTGTTACTTCTTTTCAGCGGAATTAAACTGTTCTTGCAAGAAGAGTCAGAGATTCATCCGGAGAAAAATCCGATACTCAAACTGGTCCGTAAGTTGGTGCCGGTGACTGAGGATTATGAGGGTGGGAAGTTTTTTGTGCGGCGGCCGGCGCTTTATGCCACCCCACTATTTGTGGTTTTAATGGTGGTTGAAACTACCGATGTAGCTTTTGCGGTGGATTCCATCCCTGCTGTTCTGGCCATCACGCTCAATGCCTTTATTGTTTATACGTCTAATGTTTTCGCCATCATGGGGCTGCGCTCCATGTACTTCGCCTTGGCTGGTTTGATGGAAATGTTTCGTTATTTGCATTATGGATTGTCGCTGGTCCTGAGTTTTATCGGCGTGAAGATGCTGATTGCCCACTATTATGAGATTCCTACTCACTATGCCCTGGCGGCGGTGGGAGGAATTTTGCTGATTTCAGTCCTGATTTCGGTAATTCATCCTGCCAAAAAGGCCGCATGACCGGGGCGCCTGCTATACAAAACGGACAGATTCACCACTGACCAGAGAGTGTTTCAGAAACTTCGCGTCGTTGTGAATGGGATAATCAGTACGATAGTGAGCACCCCGGCTCTCCTGTCGGGCCAGCGCCGACCGGGCAACCAGTAGTCCCACACTCTGAAGATTCTGTGCCTCCCAGGCGCGGCGGGTGTGAGGATGAGCGACGCGTGGAGCCATTTGGGTCAGACGGTCTATGGCCCGTTTCATTCCTTGTCCGGTACGAACAATACCCACATCCTGCCACATCAGGTCCTGAATCTCGCGTACGATTTCTTCCGAGGCAGCATCTACGGGGCCGTTGGAATAAGCTGCTCGGGGAGAAGTTTGCCTCCGCACCATGTCTTTGCGTAATTCATCACGCATCTTTTTACCGGCACGAGCGCCGAATACAAGTCCTTCGAGTAGTGAGTTGCTCGCCAACCGATTGGCGCCGTGAACCCCAGTAGATGCTACTTCACCTGCTGCATAGAGTCCGGCGACCGAAGTACGCGCGTCCAGATCAGTGCGCACGCCTCCCATGGAATAATGCGCAGCCGGCCGGATTGGAATCAGATCGGTGGCGATATCAATATTGAATTGCAGACAGGTAGAGTGAATACGGGGAAAACGGGATTTCACGTGAGCTTCATTCAGATGAGTAAGGTCCAAATAAACCACGGGATCTTTCATCGGGCTCACTTCAAGTTCATGCACAATGGCGCGAGCCACCACATCTCGCGGGGCGAGTTCGGCCATTTCGTGATACTTAGGCATGAAGCGCAGTAATTCGCCGTTGCGCAGGTAGGCGCCTTCTCCACGCAGCGCTTCGGAGAGCAGGAAGCGGGGGGCGTTCTTTAGATAAAGTGCGGTGGGGTGAAATTGGATAAATTCCATGTCGCTGGCTTCAGCACTGGTGCGAAAGGCCATAGCCACGCCGTCTCCCGTGGCTACGCGTGGATTCGTGGTGTTGCGGTAAAGTTGGCCGACACCGCCGGTCGCAAGCAGAACGGCCGACGCGGTAATGGTCCCTTCCTCGCCTTTTTCTGTGATTAAGCGAATGCCGCCAGCGCGTCCGTCGTCGGTCAGCAGGTCGGTGGAAAATTCAAATTCAAAGACAGAAATATTGGGAAGCGTTTTCGCCTTGGCATACAACGCGCGGAGAATTTCGCGTCCAGTGGAGTCTCCGTGCGCATGCAGGATGCGGTTGCGGCTGTGCGCGCCTTCACGACCGAAAGCTAGTTTCGTGCCATCGCGATCAAATTCCGTGCCCCACTGAATCAGTTCTTCAATCCGCTCCGGGCCTTCTTCAACCAGCACTTTTACCGCTTCGGGTGTGCAGAGACCGTCCCCGGCATTGAGCGTGTCCTGCAAGTGCAGTCCGATTTCGTCTTCATCTCCCAGAGCGGCGGCGATGCCGCCTTGCGCGTATTGCGTTGCAGAATCGGTGACTTCGCGCTTGGCCAGCACTACAACTCTTCCAGCAGGGGCGAGTTCGACCGCAGCGCGCAATCCTGCCACCCCGGCGCCAACTACCAGGAAGTCAGTTTCTGTGGGGGCGGTCTGCATGAAATGAGAGTACCACGCAGATGAGTGGCGTCCAGGCCAGTGGAGGCGGGGACTCGCCCATCAGTTCTTTAGAATTGTAGAATCCGCGGCTCACGTGAGCTAAGTTATTATGGAAATCAATGACACGTATCTCGATAGCGGTACAGCCACGCCCATATCAGGCCATTATTCAAAATGGATTACTCGAAGGGGCCGGTTCTTGTATTGAAGACCTGTTAGGGCCGAATAAAAAACTATTTGTTGTGACGGTTCCTCCAGTGCGCAAGCGTTGGGGAAAGAAGCTGATGGCGTCGCTTTCCGCAGCGGGTTTCTCGGCAAAGATTCTTACCATGCCCGATGGGGAACGATACAAAAGGATCGCCACGGTAGAAGCTCTGGCAGAGCAGCTTGTAAAGCTAGGCGCAGAGCGCAATGCCTTGTTGGTGGCGCTTGGCGGCGGCGTAGTAGGGGATGTGACCGGATTTCTGGCTGCGATTTATTTACGCGGGATTGAAGTTGTCCAAATTCCTACGACTGTGTTGGCACAGGTTGACGCATCCATCGGAGGAAAGACCGGGGTCAACTTGAAAGCCGGCAAAAATCTTGTTGGTTCGTTTCACCATCCGCGGGTGGTGTTGATTGATCCAGCCGTGCTTGCAACTTTGCCGGAGCGGGAGTTCCGTGCTGGAGTTTATGAATCGCTAAAGTGCGGCGTGATCGGGCATCCGGAACTGTTCCGCCGTTTGGAGAGCCTCGATCTCAAAAAGTTGCGCCACGACGCGCAGACCCTGGAATGGGTGATTGCTGAGTCGGTTCGTTTGAAAGCTGAGGTTGTCGCCTCTGACGAGCGGGAACACGGATTGCGGCGTGTCTTGAATTTTGGCCACACGATTGGCCATGCGCTCGAGGCGGAAACCGAATATCGCCACTTCCTGCACGGGGAAGCGGTAGCGTGGGGCATGGTCGCTGCCGCCTACATTGGTGCTGCAATCGAGTGCCTTGATGCCGATGCCGCCCAGCGCATCGCTGACGCCGTGCTTGCAAGCGGAAAACTGCCTAAAGTCCGGGTCAGCAGCCGATCCATTTTGCGCAGGCTTCAATCCGACAAGAAGACGCGCAATGGCGTGGTGCACTTTATCCTGCCCACGGAAATTGGCAAGGTCCAGGTCGTCAACGACGTGCCGGAACAGATTGTTCTTAAGGCGGTGGATGAACTGCGGCGGTTGTCGAATTGAGTGAACCAGCAAAATCCACAGTGATTGGCGCTGCGCCGACGGGCGCCCAGGATACCGACTCAGCATCACGAGCCGTGCGGGAGATGTTTACCGCCATTGCGCCGCGATATGACCTGCTGAATCACATACTCTCCGTTAACATTGATCGGCTGTGGTGGCGTCGTACGGCACGAGCTTTTTCCCATATTCTTAACAGGCCTGAAGCACAAGTGCTCGATCTCTGCTGCGGTACCGGCGATATGACCCTTGCCCTGCGGCGCCGGGCAGGGAAGTCAGCGCCCAAAATTTTGGGCGCTGATTTTTCTCACGCCATGCTCACCCGCGCAGATAAGAAGTCCGCGGGGACCTCTTTACGGTGGGTGGAAGCTGACGCCTTAAATCTTCCATTTGCTGATGGAAGTTTTGATCTGGTCACATCCGCATTTGGGTTTCGCAATCTTGCCAACTATGACGCCGGACTCAATGAGATAGCACGCGTCCTGCGTCCTGGCGGAGAGTGTGGAATTTTAGATTTTGGCGAACCCGGTGGAGGGATCGGAAAGCTTTACCGCTTCTATTTTCGCAGTGTCCTGCCAAAAGTGGGTGCGCTGATCTCCGGTGTCCAAGGACCGTATGCCTATCTTCCTGCGTCCGTGGCACGATTTCCCGCGCCATCCGAAATGTTGGAACGTATGCAGCGGGCGGGCTTCTGCGAAGCCAGCTGGACCCCATACACATTTGGCATCGCGGGACTGTATCGCAGCAGGAAATAATCAGGAACGCCCGGCACTCTTGAACAACTCAACCAGTTTGCCGATGTCATTTTCAGCTGCGTCGCCAATCACGAAGTAGCGCAGATTCCCTTCGCTCCAACTCTGCATCTCAAATGTTGTTCTCCGGTGCACCCCGGAATCGACTGGGAGTGTGGAGCTCTCCGGAAATATGAATACTGAAATCTGATGTTTGCGTATGCGGTAAATCAGCTGGGCACCCGGTGTTTGCTCCAGATAAGTAACTCGCCCTCCCAGCAGGCTAAAGTCAGAGTTCTGTAACTCCGGCAAATTAAAGGTAAACGGAATTTTTCCCTCGAACCAGGGTTTCACGGTGTGGCGATCGGTTGAGATGACATCCACTGGCGTGGAGCTGGCCAGTGTTGATACATGCAGATCAGCGATCTCACTGTAAATTTGCCGGCTATAGTTCATTTGCCGGACTCGAACCAGCGAAATCCCAAGAACTACCAAAAAAACTGCCGCGATCGCCGCCATCTGCCAGGACCAGTGTCTTTGCTGCTGCTTGACGGCTGACATTTTCTGTATGCGCTGACGTAGATCCATGGAGGGGGTGAAGCGCTTACCGGCTGACTGTACAGCACGCTTAAGCTGCAAACGGCTTAATACAGCAGCGGCGCAATCTGAACAAGTGCGCACATGCGTATCCAGCGCAGACATCTCACCGGCAGGGAGTTCGCCGTCGAGGTAGGTATCGAGTTTGCCGGTCCAGACGTCAGCCATGTGTTTCTCCCTGCAATTTCTGGCGCAGATTATCGCGCAACATCTTTCGTGCACGAGATAATCGTGACATTACTGTCCCAATCGGCACCGCCAAAGTCTCGGCAATTTCCTGATAGCTCATTTCCTCAATTTCACAAAGAAGAAGAATCTCACGATAGTTTACCGGCAGTTCCGCCATCACATTTTGCACGACTTGTTGCTGTGAGCGCTCGATCAGTACCGTTTCCGGTGTTTCCGGCCCGGCCGAAGGTTCTGAACTGTCGTCGAATTCAAGTGGCACATTAACCTTCAATCCAGTGCGCGAGGTGAGGAACGTATTGCGCAAAATGCGATAAATCCAGGCGCGAAAGTTTGTACCCAGCTGGAAGGAAGAAAAACCCCGCAGCGCTTTCGCGTAGGTTTCCTGCACCAGGTCCTCAGCCTCTGTCCGGTCCTGGGTCAACCAATGGGCGAAATTGTAGAGCTGGTCGAACAGCGGCATAGCCAACTCTTCGAACCCCGCAGCCGTCAAGCGATCTTTCGACACCTCCATAGGGTAAACCAGCCTGCCCATTCATTTATTCCACGATAACGAAATTTATTTTTCAGGGAATAAAGCGAAATTCTCTCAGTTATCCAATCTGCAAAGCACAACCTGAGGAGGTAAGTATGAAGAAACCATTTGACCGCCGTTCATTCATGAAGATTGCTGGAGCATCTTTCGGGATCGGCGTTGCCTATTCTGCTTTTCCCACCGCTGCTATTGGGGGCGAAGCCGGGGAAATGTTCAATTTCCTGGGAAAACAGAGCGGAGAAAAAGTCGCGCCATTCAGCTTCATCCAGCTTAGTGACGCCCATGTAGGCTTCAACGGCCCGCCCGATCCTTTGGGTACCAAGGCTTTCGAGCGCGCTGTGGAAATCGTCAATCAACTGCCGCAGCGTCCGGACCTGGTCCTGTTCACGGGCGACCTGACTCACGACAGCGAGGATAAAGACATTCATTCTCAACGCATGAAGCAGTTTATGGAGATATCCAAACGCATGAACGTGCCGACCATTAAATATGTTCCGGGAGAACACGATGCCGGGCTGGATGGAGGTGCGCTCTACCGCGACATCTTCGGGGAGTCTTACTACTCCTTCGACCATCGCGGCGTTCATTTTATCGGATTGGACAACGTGTCGCGAGCCAAGCCCGAAATCGGCCCAGAGCAACTGGCATGGCTGAAGAAAGATGTGGCGCGGTTCCATAAATCTACACCCATTGTGGTGTTTACTCATCGTCCGTTGTTCGATCTGCGTCCCGACTGGGAGTGGTTTACCAGCGATGGAGACGACGTGATGAACGTCCTAGCGCCTTACGACAATGTCACCGTACTTTACGGCCATATCCACCGGGACGATGAACACGAAGTTGGGCATGTGCATCACTATGGCGCCCGTTCTCTCATTTTTGCCTTTCCTGATCCGGAGAAGACGGCTGATAAAAAGCCGAATGCCTTCGACAAAGAACAGCCGTTTAAGAACCTGGGGATTCGGGTTGTACACGAGAACATCGGCCGAAAGCCGCAGATGAGCACGCTTTCTGTGGAAGATGTGGAACTTACAGCGCGTGAATTTTCCGGAATCAACGGAATTCAACAACTCTTAAAAACACCTAAATTTTAAAGGAGAAAGAAGTATGAAGAAATTTTATTCAGTGAAGTGTGTCTCGGGAACGGTACTGTTTGCCGCCGTTATGGCTCTAACGTTGGTGCGACCCCACGCCGCTCATGCGGACAGTCCGCGGGTGGTCGAAATTACCGCCAAACGTTTTGAGTTCAGCCCCAACAAAATCACTCTGAAAAAAGGCGAGCCGGTCACTCTACGTCTTACCACAGCAGATGTGGTCCACGGCTTTTTCCTGCGTCCGTTGAAGATCGATGAGTTGATCTCGCCGGATAAGCCGACCGACGTCACGATAACTCCAGAAACGGTGGGTACCTTCACTACTATTTGCGACCATTTTTGTGGCGTGAATCACGGAAACATGAAGATGACGGTTGTGGTGGAGTAGACATGGGCCGGACAACAACCGTTTTACTCAGGAGCATGCTGGGGGGCATGCTCCTGTTTTCTCTCGGCTGTAAGGTGAGGGCGCCTGGCAAGCTGGAAACTTCCTTCGCGGAAACATTTAAGCGAAAAATCACTGTCGGTGGAAAAGACGATCACAATCCTCTACCGTCAACGACGGAAAACATCCACGCAGGCCGTGAGAATTTTTCTCATTATTGTTTCGCCTGCCACGGCCTGGATGGTCAGAATACTGGGGTGCCGTTTGCGGAGCGGATGTCGCCTCCAGTTCCTCCACTGACCTCGCCATCGGTGCAAGGTTATGGTGATGGACAACTCAAGTGGGTGATTGATAATGGCATCTCACCGTCGGGAATGCCCGCGTCCAAAGGCATTCTCAACGATGATGAAATCTGGCAGATTGTGATTTATCTGCGCAACCTGCCCCCGAAAGGAAGTTTGGGCGAGCCTGCGGTTTATAGCGGCCAGGAAAATTTGCCGGCGGACGAGAAGAAAAATGGCAGCTGATTATTTTGCTGAATGGCTGGCCGCGGCCTTGGCTGCGAAGCAATCGATAAAAGCATCGGCGATGCTGTAGTGGATAACGTCCTTATAATTAGGGCCCAGAAATTTCTGCAAGCGGGCCGTGTTCATGATGTACTCACTCGTCATGTAGGGCACCGCTTCCGGTGGTATGGCTGAGGTGCCGGAGTTCCATGCCATCTGCAAAAGCATCCGCAAAGCCCACTTTCCCGGGACGCGTGTGAGTTTGGCGTGGGCTATTTCAATGCACTGTTTGAAAGTAAGAGGTTCGCCGCGTCCGGTAACGTTAAGGACCGTCAGACGCTGAGTTTCCGGTTCAGTTTTTTGCGCCATGTGCGTGATCAGGCGGGCTACATCATCTACATGCACAAACTGTATCCGGTTTTGCAGATAGCTTTCGCCCATGGGAAGCACGCAGGGAAGGCGCTTGTGCTGCGCTCGTAGTTGCTCGGCGCGCTGTCCTTTACCGTTGGGCGTGCCGCGGAAGGCATCCACCATATAGTTTTCCACGGAAGACCCGGCGAAAATATGCGGGCGCAACATATAAGCGCTGCATCCACGCAGGGAAGGCGCTCGCTGCTGCACGATCTTGTCAGCCTCCATTTTATGGATGGCATAGGGCAACGTATGACCGTTCAAAGGGTAATCTTCGCTTACCATCTCCGGCAGATCGGGGCCATAGGCGGCAACGCTGCTGAGCGTAATAAATTTCTGCACGATCACTTCGTCGCGGTTGGCCTCGGTGACCGCTTCCATGACCCGCGCCGTACCCGCAACATTGATGTGCCACATACGGTCAACGTCGAGGATTCCCGTGCGTACAGGGTCTAGCACAAAAGCAAGATGAATGACCGTTGCCGCGCGGGATTCCTTCAGCAGAGCAGTCAAGTCCAGACAGGACCTTTCCTGCCCTAAATCCATTTTCACGAAATGTACGGGCAGAGAAGTATTCGGCGGGTTCAGGTCAACACCGATGACCTGAAAGTTTTCCAGTTGCGGCAATAAACGAAGGCCAAGGTTGCCGGATACACCTGTGACCACTACTGTTGGATGATCGTCATTCATTCCGTGGGAACGGAGACGGCAGTTGTCGCGTTGCGGACAAGCCCAGTGCTCCTAGCGAATGCTAGCACAAGGAAACCGTCATACCAGTTACGGTGGTATCTATCCGGTAACGCCACATTTGGCGTAACAAAGAGGCTGCGGCGATAATGCCAATATGACGGGATCGCCGGCAGCCTACAGTCCGGAGTCGATGCGCGCTGAAAAGCGCGCCGTGGCCGGCAATTCGGTACTGGCGGCGCTGGCTGTCACCGTGTTCAAGATCGTTGTCGGAATCTCAACCGGCAGTTTGGGGATCCTTTCCGAAGCCGCGCACTCGGGACTGGATCTTCTGGCGGCGATTATTACCCTTCTGTCAGTGCGCGTTTCTGACAAACCTGCCGATTCACAGCATCAATACGGTCACGGAAAAGTCGAAAATTTCTCCGCATTTATTGAAACCGGTCTGCTCCTGCTGACTTGCGTATGGATCGTCTACGAAGCTGTTCGCCGCCTTTTCTTTCATCACGCGGATGTTGAACCCAGTATCGCGGCGTTTCTGGTGATGTTTGTCTCCATGTCAGTTGATTTTTGGCGTTCACGCGCTTTAGGGAAAATTGCATCAAAATATGACAGCCAGGCGCTGGAAGCCGATGCGCTGCACTTTTCCACCGATATTTGGTCGAGCGCGGTGGTTGTCTTGGGATTGTTGCTGGTTTTGTTAGGCCGCCGGTACGGAATTTCATGGTTGGCCAACGCCGATCCCGTCGCTGCACTTTTTGTTGCGGTAATTGTGGTGTATGTCAGCAGCCGCTTGGCACGACGCACCATTGATGCATTACTGGATGCGGCCCCCGCCGAAGAACGGGGAAAGATTGTTGACGCCGTTGCCAAAGTGGACGGTTTGCTGGAAGTGGACCGGGTACGCATTCGCCGGGCCGGAAACCGGTATTTCGCCGATGTATCGGTGGGACTGGCCAGAAATGTGACTTTCCAGCGGTCTGAGCAGGTTTCTGGAGCAGTTACCGACGCAGTCCGTGCGGTTTTGCCTGGCGCGGATGTGGTCGTGCATTCCACCCCTCGCGCTTTAAATACGGAGAATATTTTTGACCGCGTGCGGGCTGTGGCGACCCGTCACAACTTAAATGTGCACGATGTCAGTGTGCAGGACCTGGGTGGGCGTTTGCATGTTGAGCAACATCTTGAACTGGACGAGAACCTGTCCCTCAAAGATGCACATGACCGTGTGACCGTGCTGGAATCAGAAATCCGTGAGGACGTTCCCGAAATCTCTTCCATCCTTACGCACATCGAGAGCGAACCCGCGACCATCGAGACCGGCGATGAGATCGTGCGTGATGCCGAATTGGAGCACCGCCTTCGGGAAGTCGCCGATGAATTTCCTGAAGTGCTGGATATGCATGACGTCGAAATTAAGAGGGTCAGTGGCCGCCTGTACGTTTCCTGTCACTGCACCATGTCGGACGAGTTGCCGCTCTCTCGCGTACACGACATTTCCACGGAAATGGAAATCCGCTTCAAGCAAAAGGCGCCGGAGTTGTTCCGTGTACTCATTCATCCTGAACCCAGCACCGATAACCGGAGGTAGCAATGATGGAGTCAAAGGTAATTTGGACTGATAATTTCAGGTTTGTCGGGGACGCATCATCCGGTCATGCGGTTGTAATAGATGTAAGCGAAAAGAAGACTGGGAGCAGTCCAACTGAACTGGTGTTGATTGGCCTGTGTGGCTGCACCGCTTACGATGTCGTGAACATACTGCGTAAGAAACGCGAGCCGTTTACGAGTTTGCAGGTCAGTGCGAAAGCGGAGCGCGCATCGAGGCCTCCTACTGTTTTCACCGAGATCAAGATTCTCTATCGCGTCGGTGGCAAACTTTCTCACAAGTCGGTCGAAGAAGCAGTCCGCTTGTCCGAAGAAAAATATTGCTCGGTCGCCGCCATGTTGAAGAAAACTGCCAAGATCACCTATGCGATCGAATATCTCGACTAGAATGTCCCGTTGACTGACAATCGCCATCCAGTTCGCGGTTACTTGTATATCGCTACTGCTGCTTTTTTCTGGGGAATCGGCGCGAACCTGGGGCGCGCGGCGTTCACTGGAAGACTGGCACAATTTGGTTCGTTCGATGCCATAAATCCTGTGATTCTCTCCCAGACACGGACAACATTTTCCTTTCTCATCCTTCTGCCGGTACTTCTAATGAATCGTGGATGGACGCGGCTGCACGTGCCGCGCGGCGATTTTATACGGCTCATTGTTTTCGGAATTTTAGGCGTAGCCGCGTCGAATTATTTTTATTATCTGGCGATCCAGAGGACAAATGTCGCCATTGCTATCATCGTGCAATACACCGCGCCGGTATGGGTGTTGCTTTACATGGTTTTGCGAAGGCTGCAAAAATTGTCGTGGCAACGGGGTGTGTCTGTGCTGTTCGCAGTGACTGGTATCACGATTGCGGTTGGCGTCGGCTCCGGAAAATTACATCTGGATAGTATGGGCGTAATCGCGGCGCTGTTGGCGGCATTTTCATTCGCTTTCTACAACATTGGCGCGCACACCTTGTTAACGCGATACGACCACTGGATTGTGTTGCTCTACACAACATTCAGCGCCGCATTGTTTTGGATTGTGCTCAATCCACCATGGAAAATCGTCGCTGTCCATTATTCTGCGGTGCAATGGCTGTTTATGGTGGTCTTTGCCATCATCTCGGTCTTGGTGCCATTCTCGCTTTATTTTGCGGGACTGCGGCACCTCGATCCGACTCGCGCCATCATCGTAAGTTGCCTCGAGCCAGTGTTTCTCGATTCTGATCGCGGCAATAGTTCTGGGAGAAACGATGAAGCCGTTGCAAATTCTGGGAATTGTATTCGTGCTCTGCGCGATTGCTGCGATCCAGATTCCCAAGCCGGGAGAGGCTGTTCCAATTAAACCAATCTGAATCGGCTAGGAATTGCCAGTGTGCTCCAGGGCGCCCGCTTGACAGGTTGGCGTTGTGCGGGTTCAGTGTCTGCTTCGAAAAGTTCGTATATTGTTCTGCCGCGAAGATAGCCGCAACAGCATCAGAGTTTTCTGGAACTCACTTCGCACAAAATAACAGGCCGTGCGGTTTGCAGCAGACGCGAGAGCGCCACGCAGTACCGCGATCTCTGCCGATTCAACGTCAATTTTCAATACCGTCGGAGCTAGGAAAGTCGCTCCGGATAAAAAATCCAGCGAAACCGTAACGCTTTGCTGAGTGTGCGAGACACCGTCCGCCTGAGTCGATCCATGAGCCTGCGACAGATGATTCGAGGCCCGGCTTCTCTCCGCAATTTGAAGCTGGCAGATTCCGGAGGTTTCTGTAATCGCAGCGCAAAGCACTTCAACACGTGCTGATTGTTTGCTCTTATGGGTATGACGAGCGGATTTCCTGAGCAGATTCGCTAGCCACAAGATCAGGTTCTCCAGCGCCAGGACTGACCCGGATGGACCAGCCACGCGCAGCAGCACTCAAACTGAACAATCCCTACGTTGGCCCCAACATCCCAAACAACGGATCCTGGCTTGACTAACTCACGAACCATGCGTAACAGCGATGGATCAACTTTGTCTAGACGGCGGCGCCAATAATCGTAGATCCGGCTTCAGGAGAGACATAAATCGGGAGGCGATTGAACTCCGCAGAACGACGGCGCAACACTAGTCCGCGGCTCATGCGTTCGGCCAGCTTGCGTAGATTCATAAATAGTTAAGTTTCCACTATGCAGAGGATTTGAGCAAGTGGAAATACTGCGTGACTTTATTGACGTCTTGGGCAATTTGGAGTCTTAACGCTCGACCGAAGGGAACTTGATTTCGTCACGCAGCCGTTGCAGGAAGAAAGAATTTCTACTACGGTCTCTGGAGTAAGTTCGATCGGATGAGAAATTCAGCAGATGCGTTTCGATTGCGAACGATCGGCCCCGAATGTTGGACAATTACCGACAATAGTAACGGAATCGAAGCATTCATTCCCGACCTGTGCCATTGTAATGTACACCCCGTCTTTCGGGATCAATTCCTCGTAGCGGCTTAGATTGATTGTGGGAACTGTATATTTTGCTCCGTAACCGCGGC
>CAWBXL010000115.1:0-14708 GCA_963792305.1 uncultured Acidobacteriaceae bacterium
ATCCCCCGGGTCGAGTTCTCCGATTGCGACTCCATCGAGGCGTTCGTACGCGCCCGTTGTGCCGAAGGTGGCGCCGGCGACTGCGCCACTCAATTCCGTGGCGCCCTGAATGCTCGCGTTCAGTTTGATTTTCGTGAATGGGGCAAACTGCAAATGGCTTTGGCCTGTGGCTCCGAGCATATGAACGTGCTGGCTCCTGATCCGAGCGGTTCAGCCAAACCATCCGGTGGAACTGCCATTGCTCCGGTCGCAGTACTTCCTGGCTCCACAGCAACGGAGATCATTGTTGGGGCCGGCGCCGTAGACGCATTTTCTATCGGGGACCTGGTCGCGGTAGATGCCGACTACCAACAGCAAACCGGCTATGTAGGCACAGGAATCTCAGCAGCATACGTAAGAGATTCAGCCGCGGTGAATCACGATCCAGATTACGTACGCCGAGTAACGTTCAATGTGGGGCGCGTAGCGGAAAAAACAGCGACATCATTGTTATTAGCGCAACCCTTGTTGGGCGGCACACCGGGTTCTGGCGCGGGAGTCCAGCGAGTTTCAGCATTTGTAGACCGCGAAGGCGGCTCCTTCTTCCAGGAATGGTCAGCCCTGTTTGTGGCAGAGGAAGATTCAGGCGGGCGCGTTTGTTTTTACTACCCACGCTTAAGCCCGCAACAGAACGGACAGTTTTTACCGGAAGAACAGGTCGAAATCGCAAAGCCTGTTTCCGCCATGGCACTACGCGCCTCTTTTCTTGCATTGGCAAGCGCCGACGCCAACGATGGCGCTACCGTCGTTTGTTACCGCAGCTACTTCCCTGCCGGCATGGCGCCCGTTTATTAAGTTCGATACAAGACAAAACACTTGCGGATTAGATGCAACCGGCTGCAACTTTCTCGTTCTTCATTTACGCAAACCGTAACAGCTGTTAAACAACCGGCCGCCGCTTCATAACTCCAACGACCCTCAATTCAAGATGAAATTGCAAATCGACAACTTCGATGGCACTGGTACGCACGATTACACCTCGGCGATTGAAAGCACCGGGCTTCCACGTATCGTCCGCCGCCTGAACAAAGGCTCTCAGCTTCACGTCAGCCTGGTCGCGGACACCCCAAGCTTTCTTGTCCCCGTCAATGGCGCGCGCGTCACACTCAAACGCAACGATGCTCAGGATGTTTTTACCGGTTATCTGATCGCAACTCCCGTCTATGAATACCTGGGCTGCGGATCTACCGGTCCGGTGTATCGGTACAAACTTACTGCCGCAAGTGACGAGATGATTCTTGATCGCAAGCGACTTCCCAGTCACGCACCATTTGTCGCTCGTACCGCGGGTGATGCGCTCAAGCAGCTGAGTCAGGAACTTCTGCCCGGTGCGCTGGACACTACCTCTGTGCAGGATTTGGACCGGTTGGCCAGCTACAGCCCTGATCCTCAGAAGAAGTGGTCCGAGCACGCAGCCGAAATTGCTCTGCTGGCGCGGGCCAGCTATCGTGCCCAGTCAGGAGCATTACTGTTTGCTCCAACCGGAGCGGCGAGCTACTCCCTCAACGAAAGCGACAGTACTTTTTCTCCAGGCGAATTGAAACTCACTTCCGGAAATGGATTAATCAACGACCTCACGGTTATAGGGCAATCCGAGCCGCAAGCTTATGTGAAAGATTACTTCGTGGGAGACGGCGTAACCTTGCGATTTTATCTGTCGCAATCGCCATTCACTCGGACCAATCGCACGATCGTTGATGAGGAGTACAAAGGCACCACCCTGGACCCAAATCGCTGGAGCTTGACCGACCCCGGCAGCGTGATCACCGTCAACGGCGGCAAGCTCCAGGTTTCTGGCGGGAATGGCGTAGACGGGCACACCCTGGTGCAATTTGTGGAACAAATTGAATTAGGCGGGGCCTTTGTCCTTCAGCATGGAGACATAACCTTCAGTGGAGCTTCGGACGGTGTGCTGGGTGGATTGTATGTAAGCGGAGTCTCCATCGCGAATTGCCTTGCTGGGTTTCGCATCAGTCCAAACGGATCTGCTTCGAATATTCAGGCACTGATCAGTGGCCTGAATACTGGACCGGTGATAACCAGCAACCCACTTCATCATTACGTACTCACCAGCCGTTTCTATGCGTCAGAGATTTATCGAACTCGGCAGGTATTTCACTCATCACTTCGTCCCGCAGGCAATCCGCGTGGAGGAGAAGCGATTAGCGCCAGCGTGCGAGTGGTGCTTGAAATTCACGACATTGACACGACAGATCCGCTTTCGCTCGCTCAACCGTCCATCGTCCTCTTCGATGGGATCATCAGCGCGGCCCCTGGCTACTGTCTGTATGCGTTAGTCAACGCCAGCAATTTGCATGCTGCGATTGCTTTCACGCGAATGCTCCAGGCGGTGGATACGGAAGTACGAAGTGGATTGCTGGGCTCTACTTATCACACAAGACTGGTCGGTTCACTTTCTGAAGGAGCGGAGTGCCAGGTTTCGGCTTCGGGACCCGCCTTGCAGTTCTACGCGCAAAGCGTTCCCGCGCCTAACGAATTGATCGAGGTCCATTATCGCGGACTCGGCGCCGCGCTCACTCGTGTAATCGATCCCGTCAGTATCGCTGCGCAAGCCAATGGCAATGACGACGGCGTTCGGGCCGCAGTGCGTGACATTAAATCTCCATCGCCACGTACCGCAGCCGATTGTGAAACCGCAGCCTTGGCGTTGTTTGATGACGCTATAACCGCGTGGACGGGCGAGTACCAAAGCTGGAGTGATTTCCTTCCTCAAAACGCTAACGACATTTTCCCGGGTGATGCCTTGGCGGTTTCGGTACCCACGCAAGCCGCCGATTTTGACGGGGTGATGCGCGAAGTCGAAATCCAAGTCAAAGATCTCGACCAGGACCACAGCACTTACAAGTTCAGCTTCGCCGAAGAAGCCGCGCAGCCATTGGGGTTCGAATTCCAATCCAGCCGGATCCAAAACCTATCGAATGTGATTGCTGTTCCAATTGACCAGATCGGCGCGAACTACATTGCTGATCTGACGTCGGCCGCAATTACCGACCAGACTTCCATCACAGTCACTGTGGATGCTGGAACCATCCCGCCCGCAGGAGGCGGAATAGAAATCCGCCGCAGCGATACCGGATGGGGGCTGGACAACGATCGTAACCTGATAGGCCGTTTCACATCCCAAAGCGTGACCCTACCGCGGCTTTCACGAGTACAGGACTACTACCTGCGCCAGTATGACGCGTCTACGCCGCCGCGTTATTCACGCTACACCGCGGCTTTGCATCTGGACTATCCGTTCTAAAAAACAACGCCTCTACTAATTCTGCAAGCAAGTCCGCACAGCTCATTCGTGTTCGTTCAATTCGGAGGATTCATGAAAAAACAAACCTTACTGATCATTCTTCTGACCGCATTCACGACGGCCTGCATTCATAAAACGGGCGGCGCGGTCAGTGCCTGGGAAAGAGTAAACGTCAACATGGCAACCCTTGCGCAAATTAACAATGATGTAGCCAAAGGAATTATCGCCGCGCAACAAACAGGGCTGGTCACCGCACAACAGGCGGCGCCAATCCTGAATTATCAGGAGATCGTCGCCAAAGACCACGCCGCCATCGAAAACATTCTAGCGACGGGATCAAGCCAATCCACAAACCGCTCCGCTCAAATTCAATCCTTACTCGAGGAAATAAAGGGCCAGGGAACCACACTGATTCAATCCGGAGGACTGGGAGTAAAAAATCCCAAGAGCCAGCAGAGCTTTACACAGGACTTGCAAGGAATTGTGGACCTCACCGAAACCGTTCTAGCCGACTTCCAACTGGCGAAAGGAAACTGACATGGCACAACTCGACGCGCAAGGAATCGCAACGCTGATACAAGCAATTCTGGCAGCCATTACAACAGTCGGGCCGCTGGGAGTGGATCTATATTTGAAACTGGAACAACTGTTTCAGTTGGGGCCGGATGAGCAGGCAAACGTGGCCGCAGCTATTAGTGCCGGCTTAGCAGCAGATGCTCAAACCGTGGCAGCTGTCGAAGCATGGAAAAAGCAGGTTGGACTAGCCTAACCTACTTCCTCGCTGAAATCTTCCAGCGTCTTTTTCACCAGTTCCATGAACTGATCGGCGACGGCTCCATCAATCAAGCGGTGATCGTATCCCAGCGTCAGGTGGACCACGGAACGAATTGCGATCGAGTCGTTGCCATCGGCGTCAGTAACAACCAGCGGCATCTTCATGATTCCGCCCACGCCCATAATCGCGGAGTTCGGCTGATTGATGATGGGCAGACCAAACACAGCGCCGAATTGGCCAGGGTTAGTGATGGTGAAAGTCGAACCCTCAACATCTTCGGGCTTGAGCTTCTTGCCTCGGGCGCGTTCGCCCAAGTCGGAGATACCTCGCTGCAGGCCGAGGAAATTAAGTTCGTCGGCATTCTTAAGCACGGGAACAATCAGCCCCCAATCAAGAGCAACAGCAATTCCCACATTCACGTGACGGTGATAGCGGATGCTATCACCCTCGCTCGAAGCGTTGATAATCGGGAACTGCTGTAGCGCGATGAGGGCGGCACGAACAAAGAACGGCATGAACGTCAGCCGCACGCCATTGCGTTGTTCAAAGCTGCTCTTCTGCTTGGCACGAAGCTTTACGATGTTGGTGAAGTCTACTTCGTACATGCAGTGCACGTGCGCGCTGGTGCGGCGGGAATCAATCATCCGCTGCGCAATGATCTTGCGCATGTTCGTCATCGGCACCAGATCACCGGGAATTGAGGCAGGTGCAGCAGGCCTCGACGCGGGAGCAGAAGGCGCGGACTTTGATAGAGCTGACGTCGAAGACGCAGCCGCCGGCTTCTTATCAATGAAGTCAAGAATGTCTTGCTTCGTGATCCGTCCACCAAGTCCACTTCCAGAGACCTGGGCAAGATTCACATTGTGCTCGCGCGCAATCTTGCGTACCAGCGGAGATGACCGTGCATGCTCATCTTCATCAGACGAGGAAGCAGCAGGCGCGGCTTCTTGGACCGCAGCCACCGGGGCCGCATCTTTTTTCGGCGGCGCAGGGGGGGCCGGAGCCGCGGCCTTAGGCGCAACAACAGCTTCTCCATCAGCCGCGATGCTGCCTACGACTGTGTTCACTCCCACGGTGGCTCCTTCAGCCACCTTGATCTCTTGCAACACACCAGAGGCCGGCGAAGGAATTTCCGCGTCCACTTTGTCGGTAGAAATCTCAAACAGCGGTTCATCCCGCTGCACTTTGTCCCCAGGCTTCTTTAACCACTTGGTAATGGTGCCCTCAACGATGGACTCACCCATCTGAGGCATGATCACGTCGGTCGCCATAGTGTCCTTCCGCCGCCCCGGAGACAAGCCGGGGCGCAACCTTTGATTATAAAGATTTTTACGAAGCTGCGGAGTCAGGTTAGAGGTTCTTGAGACTTTTGGTCACTAGTCGTGATGATGGTGCTCTTCCCCACCCTCCCCATGCGCCTGAGGCCCAGTCCCAAAGGAGGTCTTCCAATAATCCTGCACACCCGGAGGCAGTTTTTCCAGACGCGTAAGAAACGCCGTTACCTTCCACATCTGGTCCGTGGTGAGTACGCCGTCCCAGGCGGGCATTCCCGTATAACGAACGCCGGTCCGAACCGCATAGTAAATATGCCACTCCGGGTCATCCACAGGCTCGACAATCACCTGAGGCGGCGGTGGATAAAAATGATGCTCCAGCGGGCTACGCTGATTGTCAGGCTTGCCCATGACACAAAGCGCAGTTCATGGTGTAAATCTTCATACCCTCGATCAGATTCTCATCGGTAGCAGGAATGGGGTTCGCCACACGTGGCGCATGGTGCTCCATCGAAGCATCAAGCGCACGCGACGCCAGGCTCTCCTCCCATTTCGAAGGCGTGGCATTCGCGTGGGTCGGCATATAGCCGAGCAATGCAACCGACAGCCCGCCTACAAATACCACCAATAGCGTAATGAGCACACCCCACAAAAATTTGCGCATGAGTCCTCCGTACTATTGAGCAAAGCCCTGATACTCAGGTTACATCTACGAATGATCTTTTTGGATGCCGTTCAGTAGGCTTTCAGTTTCCGAGCTTCCCGGACAACATCGCTGACTTTGGGCAGGAAATATTCCTCCTGCGGCGGTGAGAATGGAACAGGCGTATCGAGCGCGGCAATGCGCACAATCGGCCCGTCCAGATCGTCGAAGGCTTCTTCGTTGATGATGGCAGCCAGTTCTCCGGCGATGCCACCAGTTTTTGCATCCTCATGCAGCAGGATGACTTTGTTCGTTTTGCGCACGGTATTGGCGATCGCCTCGCGGTCCAGCGGTGCCAGCGAACGCAAGTCAATCACTTCGACGCTGATGCCCTCTTTAGCCAAAATCTCCGCCGCCTCAAGCGCGGTGAAAACCATCGCCGCATAAGTAATGATGCTGAGGTCATGTCCTTCGCGAGCTACACGGGCCTTGCCAATCGGAACGATGTAATCTTCCGCAGGAATTTCTTCTTTGATCCGCCGATAAAGATATTTGTGTTCAAAAAAAATAACGGGGTTGTTATCGCGGATGGAAGCTTTGATCAGCCCTTTGGCGTCGTAAGCACTAGCCGGGCAAACAACTTTCAATCCAGGATTGTGCACAAACCACATCTCCGGATTCTGCGAGTGGAACGGCCCCCCATGCACATTGCCGCCGCTAGGCCCACGCAGAACGAGAGGCGCAGGCGCTCCCCACAAATAATGGGTCTTGGCCACCATGTTCGAGATCTGGTTCATAGCGCAAGCGATGAAGTCCATAAACTGAAACTCAGCCACAGGCCGCATGCCAGTTAGCGAAGCCCCAAAAGCCGCACCAACAATCGCCGACTCAGCAATAGGCGTATCAATCACGCGCTCAGCGCCAAAGCGGTCAATGAAACCATCAGTGATTTTGAACGCGCCACCATAAATGCCAATGTCCTCGCCAAGACAGAAGACGGCAGGATCGCGCTCCATCTCCTCCCATATCCCCTGCCGGATTGCTTCAAGATATGTAAGTTGTGCCATGAATTCTTCGATGTAAAAAACCCTGTCATCCTGAGCGAAGTCGAGGGACCTTGTGTTTTATTTCAGATGAACTGCTGCTTCAGTCTCCTTAAACTGCCCAGTACCCGCTTTAATCTTCGGCACCCCATACTTCGGCTTAATCGTATGGCAGCCATCGTCGCAATAAACCCCACCCAGCGCCGACTCCGGCTTAGGCATAGGCGAACTCACAGCCGCTTCACGCTCAATTTCAATCTCGCGTTCAACCTCAGCAATCAACTCTTTATTCTCAGACGCCGTAAGCCACTTCTTTGTGTTGACCAGATAATTTTCCAGCCGCGCAATCGGATCGCGCTTTTTCCAATACTCAAACATCGGCTTAGGAACATACTCCGCGCCATCGTGAATGGCGTGTCCCTTCATACGCATCATCTTGGCTTCAATCAGCGAAGCCCCTTCGCCACGGTGCGCCCGTTCCACAGCATCCCGGACAGCGTCATAAACCTGGCAAGCATCGGTACCATCCACAATCACGCCCGGAATTCCATACCCAATCGCCCGCTCCGCCAGATCCTTAACTTTGTACTGCATCTCCGACGGAGTCGAATAAGCCCAAAGATTGCTCTCAACCACCAGCACCAGCCCTAAATTCTGCACTGCGGCAAAGTTGATGCCCTCGTAAGTCACGCCGGTAGACTGCCCACCGTCACCGATCCAGGTAAGCGTAGCCACATTGCGCCCCTGGAGCCGCGCACCCAAAGCCACACCAGCCAACACCGGAATCAAATCCCCCAGCATGGAAATCGGCGAGACCATGTTGCGCTCATAAATGTCGCCGAAGTGCGAGGTCCCATCGCGCCCCTTCGTCGGAGAATCAGCCTTGGCCATGTACTGCATCATGGTGTCGCGAGCACGAAAACCGCGCACCAGGAGCGCCCCCTGGTTGCGAATCATGGGCGCAAACCAGTCATCTTTATCAAGCGCGTAAGCCGAAGCGCAAGAGCAAGCCTCCTGCCCCAGCCCGAAGTAAACTCCGCCGACAACTTTTCCCTGCTTGTACAGATTCTCGAGCGCCGTCTCCATCTTGCGATTCAGCAGCATGTAGCGGTAGATCTCGATCACTTGCTGCTTGTTCAGATATTTGGAATCGCGAATCGGAGGAACCGGAGTATTCAGATCGCCGGAAACTTCGTAGTGAACGTCATCACCCTTGCGAATTTGTCGAACAGTAAAGTTCGGCTTCTCCATCCTCTGATCAGGGATGGAGTAAGTCCGCTGTTGCGGATTAACTTCCGCCGCTGGTTTGTTGGTCTTCGGACGCGAATGATTTCCGTTCGAGTGCAGCTTGGACTTGGTTTTCTTGGCGGCCATGAGAATCGCTTGCACAAACCGTGCCTATAGATGCTAACGCGACTCCGCAGAAAGGGCTAGGGCAGCCATCCAACTCATAATCAACTCAACAAGTTACTGTGAGTAGGCCGGCATTTGAAAGACAAGGCCCAAGAGAAATGTCCGTCACCGGCCTAATTGGTTTTCTTTGCGTCCTCGGCGCGGTTTTCTTTGCGACCTTTGCGGTTAAAGCTTTTGCTCTTCCGGCAAGTCAAAACACGTTAAAAGATGCGCCACTATGGCTACGCCCAGGCGTTGTCATCTTCCTTATGAATCCTCTGAAGATTGTCCGGGGTTTTTACAGGAACTCCAACAGTGGGCCCAAGCAAATCATTCAAACTTTCCAGCCATAGAATCTGGCTTTCAAACACATGCCCGAAGTTGCGTGAAACAGAATTGGCAACTTCTTCCAGCGAAACTTGCTTACCTAGTTCTTTTTCGATGGACGTCACAGGCTTCGATTCAATTCCGCAGGGAATAATAAGATTGAAAAAACTCAAATCCGTATTCACATTAAGAGCGACCCCGTGCGAGGTCACGCTGCGCGAAATGTGCACACCCAAAGCGGCAATTTTCGCTTCAACCTCGTGGTCAGTCCATACTCCAGTTAATCCGGAAATACGTTTGGCAGGAATTCGAAAATCCGCGCAGGTGCGGATCAGCACTTCTTCCAACCGCCGCACATACTCAATGACGCCGAGAGTTTTGCGCCTGCCATCGTTCGCTGGAAAGCCTCGCAGATCAAAGATGGGATAACCAACCAACTGCCCCGGCCCATGAAAGGTGACATCGCCGCCGCGGTCGCACTCAGTGACTTCTACTCCACGCTCGGCCAAAACTTCAGGCGAAGCCACGATGTTCCGCGCTTTGGCATTCCGCCCCAGAGTGATCACCGGAGTATGTTCCAGCAGAAGCAACACATCTCCCACCCGACCTTCTTTGCGCAGATCAACCAAACGCTGCTGTAGACGCAGTCCGGTCGCATAGTCAATCGTGCCGAGATGGAGTACCGAAATCATTCTTAATGCACAACAACCTGTTCCGCACCCACAAACAAATTTCGCATGGCCCGCACCACCCACCGAATCAACACAATAATGACCAGCAAGCACACAGCCACAATGGCGGCAGACCAATACGGATGTTTAGATGCGAACCAAACCAGAAAGACGACAAAAGCGTCTTCGGACAAACTCAGAGCGGAATTAGAAAACGGTTCCGGCGAAGGAGTCACCACCGCCCGCACCGCGACTTTCCCGCTATGTGCTGCTAACGCAATTGCGCCACCCACGACAGCGGCGGTGAGTTGTTCCCACAGCGGCATATTGGAAGTTGCGTGATACGCGAGAAACGAGGCAATAGGAATGCGGACAAACGTGTGCAAGGCATTCCAGACCAAATCGAATGCAGGAATCTTGTCAGCAAAAAACTCCACCAGAAAAAGCACGCCGCAAATTCCAATGATGTACCACCTGGTAAGCAGTTCCAACGTTGGCGGCAGAGCCAGCACATGAAACCGCGCCAGCAGCCCGAGCGCCCCCACCGCAGCATAAACATTCAATCCCGCAGCAAAGCTGATGGCCGTCAGCAATGCGGTAAGCTCGGCAGGATTGATTCTCATGGCTGATGCCAGATTATGCGTTGATCGCGATCCCGTACACGCTGTTCGATGCATCCAGCATGGCTTCTGCCAGCGTCGGATGCGCGTGGATCGTCCACATTAAATCCTCGACCGTGGCTTCGAGCGTAATCGCGGTAACCGCTTCGGCGATCAACTCAGTGGCCTGCGGCCCGATGATGTGGACCCCAAGAATCTCACCGTAGTCAGCATCGGAAACAATCTTAATAAAGCCCTCATGCTGTCCAACGATTGAAGCGCGGGAGTTTGCCGTGAACGGAAATTTTCCCACTTTAACGTTGTATCCGGCTTCTTCCGCCTTCACCTGCGTCAGCCCCACGCTGCCGATTTCGGGATGGCAGTACGTGCAGTTGGGAATATGCTCAGGGTTGATCGGCTTGCCGGGTTTGCCGGCAATTTTGGTTACGGCAACGATCCCCTCCATCGCTCCCACGTGTGCCAGCTGCGGCGTACCCAACACAATATCCCCAATCGCATAAACGCCAGGCTCGACAGTCTGCATCCAGCTGTCGGTTTTTATGAAGCTGCGGTCAGTTTTTATCTTGGTAGTTTCCAGGCCAATATTCTCCGTGCGCGGTTTGCGGCCCACAGCAATCAGGATTTTCTCAGCTTCAATCTTCTCCTGCTTGCCGCCTACCGTGACGGTACAAGCAATGCCTGACTTCGTCTGTTCGACTTTTTCGACTTTGGCCCCAGTATGAAATGCAATCCCGCGCTTGCGATAAACCCGCGCCAGCTCTTTAGAAACTTCTTCATCCTCGAGCGCTACTAAACGTGGCAACATTTCGACAATCGTCACCTGAGTTCCAAATGATGAGAAGATAGAAGCAAACTCAACTCCGACAGCCCCAGCTCCTACGATCACCAGCGATTTCGGAACTTCCTTCAAAGACAGAATTTCAATATTAGTGAGAATCTTGTCCCCAGCATCGAGCCCCGGAATCATCCGCGCTTCAGAGCCAGTGGAAAGAATCACATTCTTGGCTTTGATCTGGCTGGATTTCCCATCATTCGCAACGTCCACAGTAAACACGCCGCTCTTCGCCGAACCAGTCAGCTTGCCGTATCCACGCACGGTCTCCACCTTGTTCTTCTTCATCAGAAACTCAAGCCCTTTGGCATGCTTGGCGACAATCTTTCCCTTGCGCTCCTGCACCGCAGCCCAGTTCAGCTTGCGGGCATCCACGCCTTCGATGCCGTACTCCTTGGCTTCTTTCAGGTGGTCCCAAAGCTCGGCATTAAATAAGAGCGCCTTGGTCGGGATGCAACCCACATGCAGGCAAGTTCCGCCGAGCACGTTATCTTTTTCAATCAGCGCAGTCTTCAGCCCATACTGTCCGGCGCGAATAGCAGCGGTATATCCGGCAGGCCCGCTTCCGATAATGGCGATGTCATAAATAGTGTCTGGCAAAGAAGTGCTCCTTACATTAAGAACAGATGATTGTCGGCAAACATTTGATTCAGACCACCCCAGAGGAATGACAAAACCAACAAGATCAATTGCTCCAACCACCATGTCATCCTGAGCAAAGCAGAAAATCCGCGAAGCGGAATTTCTGCGTAGTCGAAGGACCCCTACGGCCTCATAGACTTTCATCGGCTTAGAAGGGCATTCTCTAAAACGAACTTTTCTCGAACTTCTGCCTTGGAGAATTCGTATCAATAAACAGCGGAGGACTTATGCACCTACTAGGAGTTTTCTTCTTCCCATTCTTCGGAATGGGATGCGTCATGTATTTCCTGCCGACACTGACCGCAGCCATCCGCAACAAACGAGACGTGCTGACCATTTTTCTGGTGAATTTCTTCTTGGGCTGGAGCGTAATCGGCTGGATTGTCTGCTTAGTGTGGGCGCTCAAAACGGATCAGCTTGTAACGGCCCGGTATCAGTAAGATTAGTCAACTCCAAAACAAAATACGGCAGGCCCACCAAACTTTCCAACTGCATATTCCCCGGGAGCAAGTTGCTGAGTCACCATTTTTAAAGAGGAGTTGCCATAGGCTGAGAACTCCACCGGAAGCACACCCTCCTCAGGCTTAACCGTTGTCGAGGCGCCAAATGGCTGGACATGTCCAGACATCATTACTAGTTCTCGTGTTTTCTTTTTCACGTTAAGTTTCCGGAGACAATAAATCGTATTCGGATCAATAGCAGTCGGCGGAACAATCGACCTAACAATAAATTCCAATGGCTGTCCACTCTTCAGCCTTATTGGAGATTTGTTCCCAGCAAATTCTGAACTAGATTTCATGCTCATCACGATAAATCCGTGAGCACTCCCATGAAATGTCACAGATTGGCGTTCAAGCGTGGTTAGTTTGGCACCGTCAACTAGATAGAAAATGTCAGCGATATCTGGCTCTGGACTAGCAGATTGAGCAAAACAGGCAGTGGCAATGATTAGCAGTAAGAACAACTTCATGCGTAACCTTTCCTCAGAAGCATGCATTCTAACTCAGTAGCCGCGCAGCTTCCTTCGCATAATAAGTAAGAATAGTCCCTGCCCCAGCTCGCCGGATCGACACCAGCGACTCCATCATCACCCGCTCGCGCTCAATCCAACCATTCCGCGCCGCCGCTTCGATCATCGCGTACTCACCCGACACCTGATAAGCCGCCAGCGGCAAATCAAAACCGTTCCCGCGCCGCCGCGATCACATCCAGATACGGCATCGCCGGCTTCACCATAATCATGTCCGCGCCTTCTTCGATGTCGAGTTCAATCTCGCGCATGGCCTCGCGGATATTGGCGCCATCCATCTGATAAGACCGCCGGTCGCCAAACTGCGGAGCCGAATCCGCCGCCTCGCGGAATGGCCCATAAAACCCAGAAGCAAACTTCGCCGCATAAGAAAGGATAGGAGTGTTAATCAATCCAGCAGCATCAAGCCCTTTGCGGATGGCAGCCACGCGTCCATCCATCATGTCGGAAGGAGCGATAACATCCACTCCGGCCCGCGCCAGCGAAACTGAAGTCTTCGCCAAAATTTCCAAAGTCGCATCGTTGACGATTTCGTACTCAGTCAACTTGACCGCGGCTGCATCAATCGCCTTCAGCTTCTCGTCGGCCTTGACCGCCACCACATCCCGCGCGGCCGCCGCCCAAGAGACTGTGGCGAATGCGCCGCCTGCACAATCCCGCAATGCCCATGCGACATGTACTCGCAAAGGCAAACATCGCCAATGATCGTGAGCTTAGGCACTTCCCGCTTAACCGCCCGAGCTGCCCGCTGCACAATCGCGTCGTCCGCCCAAGCGCCGGTAGCAACTTCGTCTTTTTTCTCAGGCAGCCCAAAAAGAATAATTCCGCCAAGCCCCAGCGACTCAGCCTCCCACGCCTCTTTCACCGCTTCATCCACCGAGAGGTTAAACACCCCCGGCATGGACTTCACTTCCCTACGCACCCCTTCGCCGGGACACACAAATAACGGATAAACAAAATTCTCGGGCGCAAGCCGCGTTTCCCGAACCAGTGAGCGAAGCTGTTCATTTTGTCGAAGCCGGCGAAGGCGGGTAACAGGAAAGCTCATAACAATTAGATTCTATCCCACCACTGCAAGCACATCTAACAAAGTCATTCCAGTTCTCTGCGCCCTTTGCGGCCTTTCTTCGCTCTCTCTGCGGTTTAAGATTTTGCTTTTTGGCAGCCGGAGAAGCTATCCCCAAAATTCTTGTACCATGATCAAATGCCGCCGTTAACCCACACCAGCGCCCGAGTCCTCGAATTCGACTCCCTGCGCGACCTGCTGCGCGGCTACGCTTCATCCCCGTTAGGCGAAGAAAAAATCAACTCACTCGCACCCTCGACCGAGCAAGACTGGATCAAAACCCAGCACCAGCTAACCAGCGAAATTAGGGAGTTCCGACGCGTCGGCGGCCGCTTCGAATTCACCAGCTTGCAAGACATCTCGACGTCGCTGGCTAAGTCCAGAATCACCGGAGCAGTTTTAGAAATTGAAGAAATCCGCAACGTGATCCTGGTGGTAGACCGCGCCAAAGAATGGCATGCCATCATCCACAATCCGCCAGCCGCCATGCGCTCGGAGTGGAAAGCAGTCCACCAGCTTTCCTCAAACATTCCCGACTTCTCTGAATTTCTCCGCGCCGTCCGCAACAAAATTCTCCCCGACGGCACCATCGACGACCACGCCTCGCCCGAACTCACTCTCATCCGCCGCGAAATGGAAAAACAAAAGCGGCAAATTCATCAGTCATTGCAGGGGTATCTGCGTCGCCTCTCCGAAGGTGGAAGCGTGCAGGACGAACTGATCACCATCTGCGGCGAGCGTTTCGTAATCCCAGTAAAAGTCGAACAAAAACGGAAAGTGCAAGGCGTAGTCCACGGAGCCAGCTCCAGCGGCCAAACCGTTTACGTCGAGCCGCTCAAAACTATCGAGCAAAACAACGAACTGGTCCGCCTGCTGGATGAAAAACAAGCCGAGCTCAACCGCATCCTCGAGAGGTCACCAGAAAAATCGGCGAACAATCCCACCAAATCGAGTCAGCCACGGAAGTCCTCGCCAACTGGTACTGTAATTCGCCAAAGCCGACTTCGCCGAAGACTACAACTGCGTGCAAGTAACTATCGTTAAAGATCAAGAAGAACCACGTGGTGACAGCCGCCCTCGGCTGTCAGC
>CAWBXL010000116.1:0-28041 GCA_963792305.1 uncultured Acidobacteriaceae bacterium
TATTGCTGTAGTGAGGAGTTTGAATACTTTTGAGTTATCGTGTCTCGCGTGAATCTCACATTCTCAGAATGAATCAAATGAGACAGGCTTCCTGTAGAATTTTCCGGCTGAACGAAACCCCTATATAAAGAGGTCGTATGGCAGCAACGATTCTGGATGGCACTAAAATCGCCGGCGAGATCAAAGCTGAAGTTGCCGCTGACGTGCAAAGTTTGACGGCAGCCGGGATTCGACCTGGGCTGGCGGTAGTGCTGGTGGGAAATGACCCAGCGTCAGAAATCTATGTGCGCGGCAAGGTCAAGAGTTGCGAAGACCTGGGAATTTACAGCGAGAAGCACACCCCTCCGGATTCGGTGTCCACTGAGTTTCTGTTGAAGTTAGTGTCTGATCTCAATGGGCGAGATGAGATTGATGGGATTCTGGTCCAGCTTCCTTTGCCTCCACAGGTGGACGCGAAGCGGGTGCTGATGGCGGTGGATCCGCGGAAGGATGTGGATGGGTTTCATCCGGTAAATGTGGGGTTGCTTTCGACGCAGCGGCCAGGGTTGGTCCCTTGTACGCCTGCGGGAGTCATTGAGATTCTCAAGCGCAGCAATATTGCGATTGCGGGGCAGGAAGCGGTGGTGGTTGGACGTAGCGATATTGTGGGAAAACCGGTCGCCATGCTTTTGATCAATAACAACGCTACTGTGACTGTCTGCCATTCGAAAACTCGCGACTTGGCTGGTGTGTGCCGACGCGCAGACATTTTGGTGGCTGCTATTGGAAAAGCCGGATTGATTACTCGCGACTTCGTTAAGCCGGGAGCAGCTGTGATTGATGTAGGGACTAATAAGGTGACAGACCGCGCTGAGTTTGAGCGGCTCTACTCTGGGCATCTTAAGCGCGAGGAAAGTTTCCGTACTAAGGGGTCCACGTTGGTGGGAGATGTTCATCCTGAGGTGACTGGAGTGGCTGGCGCTCTGACACCTGTGCCTGGTGGAGTGGGGCCGCTTACGATTGCCATGCTGATGTCGAATACGGTTCGCGCGGCCAAGCTGCGGCGTGGGACTCGGGTAGCGGAACTGCGAAGAGCTTAAAAACTTCCTATGCTGAAAGTCGGGCTGACGGGTGGCATTGCGGCGGGCAAGTCTGTCGTGGGTGAGATGTTGGTGGTTCTCGGTGCTCATCTGATCCAGGCAGACCAAATTTCTCATCAGCTCATGCAGCCCGGGCAGCCAGTACACCGAGATGTTGTCCGCCATTTTGGCTCGGGCATTCTTAATCCTGATCAGACGGTGAACCGTCCTAAGCTGGCCGAAGCTGCGTTCAGCGGGCGCATTCAAGAACTGAACCAAATCGTCCATCCTGCCGTACTTCAGAAACAGAAAGAATGGATGGATGAGATCGGCAAGCGTGATCCGCATGGCATCGCCGTTGTCGAAGCGGCGCTGATCCTGGAGGCTGGTTCAGCCCAGGACTTTGACCGATTGGTCGTGGTGACCTGCCGTCCGGAACAGCGCGTGCAACGGTGGGCGCATCGTATGAATGTGGACCACGAGGCGGCGGGTCGCGAGGTTGCCCGGCGCATGGCCGCCCAGCTTCCCGATCAAGAGAAGATCAAGGCTGCCGATTATGTGATTGATAATTCAGGGTCGCTGGATGAGACACAAAAACAGGTCAATCAGACCTATGCGCAACTGAAGCAAGAAGCCGAGGTCTGACTTGGCAACAATCCCGTCCGCGATGCAAACTGAGAACAGACCTTAATATCTAAACTGTTTATGAGAGCCTTACGCCCCATCCTGTTCGCACTGCTCCTGGTAGCCACATTCCTATATTTCACTACACTGCGACCGGGACATCCCCGGGCAACCGATTGGCTCAGCCGGCCCAGCAAAGTGGAGATTACCGAGGCAGCGTCGGGCGATTCGCTTGACAGCGAAGAGCAGAACAACATCACGGTTTATAAGAACAACATTCCAGCGGTGGTCAACATTACTTCGAAGGCCATGACCCTTGATTTTTTCTACGGTGAGGTACCGCAGGAGGGGCAGGGCTCCGGATTCGTGATTGATAAAGACGGACACATCATCACCAACTACCACGTCATTGCCGACGCACAGCAGGTGGAAGTTACCCTGCATAATCGGAAAAAATATCGTGCAACTGTGGTTGGGACTGATCCGGCGCACGATCTGGCCGTCATTCAAATCAAAGCTCCCGATCTGACTCCTTCGGTGTTGGGGGATTCTCGCGGCTTAAAAGTTGGGCAGAAGGTTTATGCCATCGGCAACCCATTTGGGCTTTCAGGAACGATGACCCGGGGCATTGTGAGTTCCATTCGTCCGGTGCGGGAACCCAACGGCTCAACCATTGATGAGGCTATACAGACGGACGCGGCCATTAACCCCGGGAACTCCGGCGGGCCACTGCTTAACTGGCATGGAGAAGTGATTGGCATTAATACAATGATTCTTTCCAGTGTTGGACAAAACGCAGGTATCGGCTTTGCCATACCGATCAATACTGCTAAAGCTGTCCTGAATGACCTGGTCACTCTGGGGCGGGTGCGACGGCCGACATTCGGGGTCCGTACTATTCCCATTGGGCCGGAGCTAGCTCAGGAAATTGGTTTGCCAGCCGACTACGGTCTTCTCATCGTGCAAGTAGTTCAAGGCGGCGCGGCAGATCGTGCTGGACTGCGCGGAGGTAGTGAACGCGCTTACCTGGGCAACATGCCCATTATGCTGGGTGGCGATTTGATTGTGGCCATTGACGGAGAGGACATTCAGGACCAGCAAGACCTCAGTCAAATCATGAACAATCATCGGGCGGGGGATACTGTGCGAGTGACCATCTATCGTGGCAAGAAGAAGATGGATGTCAACGTCGTGCTGGGAGAGGCGCGGCAGCAGGTGTGATTTTAAACGGCAGACGCGGTCATAGTCTTGGGCGAAGAATTACTTCGATTCTTAGTCAGGCTGCGCGTGGTGTTCGCTGCATCACCACCCAGGCGGAAATTCGCGATCAACTTTTGCACGTCCAGGGCTAATCCCGATAAATTTTCACAGGCTTTTGTGGCTTGCTGCGCTCCATCTGCCGACTCTTTGACCAGCTTAGCAATCTGCTCCATATTGGCATTTATTTCTTCCGAGGCGCTCGACTGCTGCGTTGTCGCAGTGGCAATTTGCGTGATCATCTCCCCGACCTGTTGGGACATGTGGATAATTTCTTTCAGTGCATCGCCGGCCTGGGTGGTGGCTTTGACGCCGTCTTCAACCTGATGCGTCCCGCCCTCCATCGCTAGTACTGCTGCTTTGGTTTCGCTCTGAATGGACTTGATCATCTGTGCGATTTCTTTGGTGGCAGTCGTGGTGCGCTCCGCCAGTTTTCTTACTTCATCGGCTACCACCGCGAAGCCGCGTCCTTGTTCGCCGGCGCGGGCGGCTTCAATGGCTGCGTTAAGAGCGAGAAGATTTGTCTGGTTGGCAATATCGTCAATTACACTCGCAATGCGGCCGATCTGATCGGAACTTTTGCCCAACTCCGCCATTTTTTTTGCAGTGCTGCTAACGGACTCGGAAATGGACTGCATTTTGCTCAAGGCGTTTTCCACGATCGAGCCACCGTGTTTCGCGGTTTCGGCTGCCTGTTGGGAGGCTTCAGCTGCTTTCGTGGAATTTTCCGAGACTTGCGCCACAGTAGAAGTCATCTCCAGCATGGCAGTAGAAACCTGGGTGGTTTGATTGTGCTGAATTTCTGCGCTCTTGGCCTGTAGGGTTGCCGAGGATGAAAGTTCTTCGCTGGCGCTGGCTACCCGTTCAGCCGTTCCGGCTATGGATTGAATGATGTTCCGCAAGTTATTTTTCATCGCATTGAGTGCCGTTCCGGCTTTGCCCAACTCATCTTGCGAAGTGATTTCCATGTCATCGGCGGCCAGGTCATTGGCTGCGACTTTATCGATCATGGTCAAAATGCCTGCGATGCTGTGGTGTATGGAACGGGAAATCGAAATGCCGATGAATGAAACGATAATGATCAGCGTGACGCCCACTCCAATTAGAAGGTAGGTGCGTTGCCTCATGGTGTCGTCAATCTGGTCTCGCGCGGCTTTTCCATCCGCTAAGTCTGCCTGGATCATTTCTGCCACCGCCACCTGGCTGGCTTCATAACGGTTCATCAGTTCGGGAAGAATTGTTTGTGCTTTATCCGTGTCGCACTTCAGCATGGCAGGAACGAATTGTTGGTCCACAATCTGGTAGTACCGCATGGCGGATTCATGGACCTTGCCCTGGATGAGATCTTTGACTTTTCCCGCGGGAAGCCGGGGGAGGATATCTTTTTCCGCAGCATCGTAAGCGGTTTCTGCGGCTTTGATACGCGTTGCCAATGCGGGAAGCGCTTTACGGTCCTCGACCATTAACATTTCAGAGACTGGCACATGGGCAACCACCACGTTGAGATCCGGCAGGACCGCGTAGGCATTGATGTCATCGTAGATTCGCGCTTGCGCTGTCATTCCCGCGTTATCTCTTAACAGATAGGAAGCGGCCGAGAACACTATGAGCGCGGCGGCGGCAACTGCCACCAGCAAAACTAGTTTGGTTTTCAGTTGCAAATTCGAGCGCATGAAACTCTTTGGCCTCGCTATAGGGCTTCCCAGTCTCTATCGGCGCAGGGTGAGAGCTCTTCACGGCGCGTTGCCAAGCGACTTATTACTTTTGGACGTAAGCGAGGCATGGCTTCCGCGCTGTATAATCAACTATTGTCCCCATGCCGCAGAAACGTCTGATTCGATCCACTACAGTTTTATGTGTCCGCCGCAATGGGAGCGTTGTGCTGGCGGGTGATGGCCAAGTTACGCTTGGTGAAGGAGTTATCAAGCATAACGCGCGTAAAATCCGGCGCTTGTATCAGGACAAGATCCTGGCCGGGTTTGCCGGTTCCACGGCCGACGCCTTCACCTTATTTAGCCGCTTTGAGTCGAAGTTAGAGCAATATCACGGCAACCTCGGCCGCGGTGCGGTTGAACTGGCCAAAGACTGGCGTACCGATAAGGCTATGCGGCATTTGGAAGCGTTGCTAATTGTGTCGGATAAAGAGCAAACATTTTTGTTGAGTGGGCAGGGCGATGTAATTGAGCCGGACACCGGCATAGCTGCGATTGGAAGTGGCGGTCCCTATGCTCAAGCGGCGGCGCAGGCACTCATTGAGCACACACAGTTATCGGCGCGGCAGATTGCAGAAGAAGCCATGAAGATTGCCGGCAAAATGTGCATCTATACCAATGACAAGGTAACGGTTGAGGAGTTGTAAGGGCGAACCGGACGGCTTTGGTTTACGCGCGCCCTGCCATGACTTTCGAAGCAGTCAGCTGGTTTTTGATTTCAGCGGTGCTTTTCAAGGCCAGGCCACATACGCCGCAGCGGGTGGCATAGTTTGTGCCGAGTGGAATGACCGGAATGAAAAACAGCGTGAACCGCCGTTTGGCTTCAATGGCTGCGTGCATGGTAGGGCGTGCGCACTTGACGCAGGGACGCTCGAATTGTCCTAGTGCCTGGCTTTTAGTTCTCACGCCGAAAAGAAAGAACATGATGTAACTCCGTGATCGGACGATTTACTGAAGGGGAGTAATTTCGGAGAGACTTTAGCATTGTCCGGTGGGTAATACAACAGGAGTACGACGACTGCACCTAGGGATTGGGTTACCAGACTTATGGCCATTTACTTACCTCCTACCGCAGAAGAAACACAAACAGCGCTGGATGATTTAACTCCGCGAGAGATTGTTGCCGCGCTCGATAAACATGTCATCGGACAGAAAGATGCCAAGCGCGCGGTCGCAATTGCGTTGCGCAACCGCATGCGCCGGCAGAAACTTCCGGAAGACATGGCGGAAGAAGTTATGCCCAAGAACATTTTGATGATTGGGCCGACCGGAGTGGGGAAGACTGAAATTGCCCGGCGTCTGGCGAAACTGGCGAATTCACCATTTCTGAAAGTTGAAGCTTCGAAGTTTACTGAAGTTGGTTATGTAGGACGCGATGTTGAATCCATGATCCGCGATCTGGTGGAGATCGCGATTGAGAACATCCGCGAAGAAAAGCTGGAAGAGGTTTCCGATAAAGCTGAGTTAAATGCGGAGGAGCGGTTGCTGGATATTTTGCTGCCGCCAGTGCCTGCCCCTCGTCCCGATAGTGCCAGCACGCAAGGGATATTGCTGGAGGGCACTACGACATCTGGCGATTCGAACTCCCGCACCCGCGAAAAATTCCGTCAGCAGTTGCGTGAAGGCAAGCTCGACGACCGCACAGTAGAAATTGACGTCCGCGAACGTTCTTTCCCCGCCTTTGAAATCATTACCAATCAAGGCACCGAGGAGATGGATATCAACATGAAGGACATGTTGCCCAACATCTTCGGGGCCCGCACCAAGAAGCGGAAGATGAAGGTGAATGAGGCGTTTGAGTATCTAATTCAAGAAGAAGAACAGCGCTTGATTGATATGGACCAGGTGACGCGCGCGGCAATTGAACGGGTTGAAGATTCCGGAATAGTTTTTCTGGATGAGATCGACAAGATTGCCGGGCGCGAAGGCGGGCATGGGCCGGATGTTTCTCGCGAGGGTGTGCAGCGGGACATTTTGCCGATTGTTGAGGGCACTACCGTCAACACCCGCTACGGGATGGTGCGGACCGATCACATCCTGTTTATTGCGGCTGGAGCGTTTCATGTTTCCAAGCCGAGTGATTTGATTCCCGAATTGCAGGGGCGCTTTCCGATTCGGGTGGAGTTGCAGTCTCTCACCATGGAAGATTTCATACGGGTTTTGACTGAACCTAAATCTTCTTTAACCAAGCAGTACACGGCTTTGCTCGAGACTGAGGGTGTGAAGCTGGAATTTACCCCGGATTCTCTAGAAGAGATTGCTCATTTCGCGTTTCGGGTGAATGAGGGGACAGAGAACATTGGGGCCCGGCGGTTGCATACGATTATGGAACGGGTGTTGGATGAGATCAGTTTTGAGGCATCGGAGAAAAAGGGCGAGCATGTGACCATTGATGCCGAGTATGTGCGGAAGACTTTGACTGACATTGTTAAGGACCAGGATCTGTCTCGGTATATTTTGTAGGTTTTATTCTCCAGGAGACGGCTGGACCCCCGTCTCCCTCCATCCTTAGATTAAAATTTGCTAATCACGAAGTTTCTCAAATAAGCTACAAGCTTCCCATGACATCCATCGACCGCAGTCGTCTGCAATCTCTTATGCAGCGCGAACAGCAGCGCTATATCCACGACCGCCCCAAATCTAAAGCGATGTTTGAGCGCGCCGGCAAATCTTTGCTGGGCGGCGTGCCTATGAACTGGATGGTGAAGTGGGCCGGGGCTTTTCCTCCGTTTGTTCGAGAGGCCCAGGGTGCGCATTTCTTTGATGTGGATGGCCATCGCTATATAGATTTTTGTCTTGGCGACACCGGAGCGATGACGGGACACTCGCCTTCTGCGGTTGTGAGTGCCGTCCAGGAACAGATTCGCCGCGGTATGACACTGATGCTACCCAGCGAAGATGCGCCGATTGTTGGTGAAGAGTTGCAGAAACGTTTTGGATTGCCTTACTGGCAGTTCACTCTGACGGCTACGGATGCCAATCGCTTTTGCATACGGTTGGCGCGGCAAATTACTGGTCGTCCGAAGGTTTTGGTTTTTAACTGGTGTTATCACGGGACTGTAGATGAGAGCTTCATCACCTTGACCAAAGAAGGGGAAAGCGAAGCGCGGCGCGGGAACATGGGGCCTCCGGTGGATCCATCGGTTACGACCAAGGTTGTCGAGTTCAACGATCTGCGCGGTCTCGAAGCTGCTTTGAAACCTAAAGATGTAGCTTGCGTACTGGCGGAGCCGGTGATGACGAACGTTGGGATTGTGCATCCTGATCCGCGATATCGACAAAGCTCTGCGCGAGCTCACGCAGAAATATCACACAACCCTTATCATTGATGAAACCCACACCATCTGTGCCGGGCCCGGCGGGTACACACAGGCAGAAAAACTTGAACCCGATTTTCTGGTGTTCGGGAAGCCGATCGCCGGTGGAGTCCCCGGCGCGGCTTATGGGTTTACACAGTTTATTGCCGACCATATTCAGAGACATCACAATCTGGAAGATTGTGACACTGGAGGCATCGGTGGAACTCTTGCAGGAAATGCGTTGTCCCTGGCAGCGATGCGCGCCAGCTTGACCAAGGTGCTGACCAAACAGGCTTTTGATCGCATGATTCCCATGGCGGAACGCTGGACTGCGGGAGTGGAGAAAACTATCAAGGAGTTTGATTTGCCCTGGCATGTGACCCGGCTCGGCTGTCGTGCGGAATATTTGTTTGTGCGCAAGCCTCCGCAGAATGGGGCTGAGGCGCACGATGCCATGGATTTCGAGATGGAACGGTTTCCTGCATCTTTATTGCATGAACCGGGGGATTTTACTTACGCCGTTTCATAATATGGCGTTAATGGCTCCGCAGACCGAGGCGGAGGATGTGGATTTGCATACGAAGGTGTTTCGTGAGGCGGTGAAGGAGTTGGTGGGGTAAAAAACATGAGGTCCCTCGACTTCGCGCAAAAAAACGTGCTCCGCTCGGGATGACAGGGTATTGACACAGTCGCGCATCTGCTAACCTTGTTCTTTGTTGATTCGGAAAACTAAAATTTTTGGGTTGTTAGGTGCCGCGCTGCTGCTCACTTCTTGCGCGCAGATGGCGCCACCTGTGCCGCCGTCGCTGGAGCTTCCCAAGCTGGTTGCTGATTTGAAGGCTGTGCGCAAAGGCGACAAAGTTTATCTTCGCTGGACTCCGCCTGCACAGACTACCGACGGGGAGAGTGTCGGTCGGCTTGGAGCGACTCGCATTTGCCGTAGTTTGGATGGAGCACACGGCAGTGCGAGAAAGTCGGGGATGTTCTGGCTTCGCAACCGCCCAAGGTGTCAACGGCAAATGCAAAACCATCCACTGCGGCGAATGAAGCAAATTACGTAGATATACTTCCTGCTGACTTGCAGCAAGATCCCCCAAAAATCTTGAGTTATTCGGTTTCTGTGGAGAATGAGAGTGGCCGCAGTGCCGGGCTTTCCAATCGAGTGCAGATTCCGGCGGCGCTTACCTTGCCTGCTCCTGCGGATTTTAAGGCGCAGGCTTCAGCGGATGGCGTGGTATTGAGTTGGACCGCGGTTTCGCCTCCACCCGAGTTCCATGGTGCATATCGTATCTATCGCCAACAAGAGGGCAGTTCCACCAGTTTGGTGGCCGGGGAACTCCCACTTGATTCGTCTTCCACTCAGTTTGTAGACCACGGTTTTGAATGGGGGAAAACTTACTACTACCGCGTGACCGTTGTCACAGAGGTTGCGGCCGAGGGTATGCATGGATGTGGTACGCCACCTAAGGACTGCGCCTCGGTATTTCTGGTGGAAGGCGATGACAGCCCGACCACCAAAGTATTTGCCAATGATGTATTTCCTCCGGCTGTACCCTCAGGATTGCAGGCGGTCTACTCCGGGGAGGGGCAGAAGCCTTTTGTGGACCTGCTTTGGGCACCGGATACAGAAGGGGACTTGGCAGGGTACAACGTCTACCGGCGAGAAGGTGGGGGGGCAGCCAGCAAGCTGAATCCAGAGCCGGTAAAGCCGTCCGCCTACCGCGACTTGGCCGTCGAACCTGGTAAGCAATACTTCTATTCCATTACGGCTGTTCATCTTAAAGGGAACTAAAGCGGCCACTCCGAGGAAGCCAGCGAGCAGGTTCCGTAACTTGTTACTCCTATCGGACGACCGTCGTCCGATAGATCAATAACTAACGTACTTTGACGGCTTTAAATGGCTGGTTGAACATGGAATTTACCTCTGGGGGAAGTCTATGTTCCGAAGCGCTTTTCGGGTGGTTTCTGTCCTGATTCTTACTGGTTTGGCTGTCGCCCAGACCAACAGCATAGATGCCCCGCGTCTTTTCGAGACCGGAATGAATGCGCTGACTGGTGTCGGCCCCAGCCGCAATAACCAGACTGCGCTCGATAGTCTGCGGCGTTCTGCGGACTTAGGGTATCCACCAGCACAAGTAGTGCTTGGTTACATTTATGAGACCGGCTCAGCTGCGGTAACTCCAGATGCGGGCCAGGCGCTGGATTGGTATAAGAAGGCGGCCAAACAGGATGACAATGTGGGCGAATGGCTGCTGGGACGTGCTTACCTGACTGGGGTTGGAACTCCTCGTGATTTGGAGCAGGCAGCTGCGGCGCTGAAACGTTCCGCCAGCCACAATGATCCGTTCGGGCAGTATTTGTTGGGGATGGTCCAGTTAGAGAAGAATCAATATACGCCGGCGGCCGATTCATTCCGTAAAGCCGCCATGCAAGGGCTTCCTCAGGCGCAACAACAACTGGGCATGTTGCTGAAAGACGGGCGTGGAGTTGCTGTGGATAAATCCGAAGCTTATGTTTGGCTGCTCCTGAGTGCGCGCGCAGGAAATAGCGCTGTGGGTGCGGATTTAGGAGCTTTGGAAGGCGATTTAGGTTCCAGCAAGACGGAAGAAGCCAAGAATCGGGCGCGGGATCTTGAGCTTAGTGTCGGACGCCTTGTGGTGGCCCGCGGATGTACTGGCTGGCCGGGGGAGTTTAATCCGATGCCTACGCCACCGCCACCGGATATTCAGAATTTCTGCCGGTAATCTTTAGAAATCGGCACGACAAATCCCCACTCTGAATTTCGCAAAGACACGAAATTTAGAATGGGGCCTTCAAGATATTTCTTAGTCCTAAAATTTATTCGACTTTGTAGTCGCAAGCTTCGCGGCAAGCTGGACAGTACATCAGGCCGTCGGTGCAGATGCGTACGTCAATCTGCGACTGGCACAGGCAACAAAATTTCTCGCATTCACAACGGTCTTCGGGCATTTCACACTGCGCACAGCGGATTTTTGCTTTGGATGGGCTCGCCATAGGCAAACTGTAGCGCCTGGATTTCGCGGGGAAAAGTGCCGTTGGTAACCTGTAGGGCGGACACTCTTGTCCGCCTTACATATGTCGGAGCTGTCCTCATGCTGAATACTGCTTTACCCAACATTTCTATGCTTTCGGCTTTTGGGCGGGCAGGAGTACCCGCCCCACATACGCTCGGTTGAACCCCTCATTCACCCGTGTTAGGGTAATAAGTTCTTATCTCGCAGACCAGCCCTGCTGAATCATCGAGGTTTTTTTGTCCGTTCTTACGGCTACTCCGGCCAAAACAGCTTTGAATGCCGTCCATCGTCAGATGGGCGCGAAGATGGTGGAGTTTAACGGCTGGGACATGCCCGTGGAATACCCTTCTGCGGCGGCATTATTGCCGAGCATATGGCAGTGCGGACCGGGGTGGGCATCTTTGATGTCAGCCACATGGGAGACATCCGCGTGCATGGCAGGGAGGCGCTTGCTGCGGTCCAGCATCTCTGCATGAATGATGCTTCGAAGCTGGCGACCCATCAAGCGCAATATTCGGCGATGCTTTATCCGCAGGGGACCTTTGTGGATGACGTGATCGTGCACCGTTTGGCTGAGCACGATTATCTGCTGGTGATTAATGCCGGGACGCGAGAGAAAGATTTCAATTGGGTCCGCGATAACACCAAAGATTTTAAGTGCGAGGTGGAGAACCTTTCGGACAACTACACGCAGATTGCGATCCAAGGGCCCAAGGCCGTGGATTTGATGCAGAAGCTGACTGATGTTGATCTTTCCACGGTGAAATTCTATTGGTTTACGCGCGGGACCATCACTCTGCTGCGGACTATAAAACGTAACATCGAGAATGTTCCGATCGCGCGTACCGGATATACCGCAGAAGATGGTTTTGAGATTTACGTTCCCTCCGATGAAGAGACAAGCGCACAGGTCTGGAAAGAGCTGATGACAGTTGGCAAGGAATTTGGAGTTGTCCCCTGCGGTCTCGGGTCGCGTAATACCTTGCGGCTCGAAGGAAGACTGGCCCTCTACGGGCACGAAATTTCCGATACGATCAATGTGTGGGAAGCTGGTGTGGATCGCTGGTGCAAGATGGAAAAGCCCGACTTTATTGGAAAGGCAGCACTAGAGAAAGCGAAAGAAGAAGGGCTGACGCGCACTTTGGTGGGCCTGGAAATGGTGGGGCGTGGCATTGCACGCGATGAGTACAAAGTTCGGGACCAGGCAGGAAAAGAGATCGGGTATGTCACCAGCGGGTCTCCAGCGCCATTTCTGAAAAAGAACATTGCTTTGGCTTATGTGCCGCCGCAGTTTGCAGAAGTGGGATCGAAGGTTGCGGTGGAAATTCGTGGGCAGGGAGTTGAGGCGCAAGTAGTGCCTACGCCGTTTTATAGGAAACCTAAAAAGGCTTAACCATAGAGGAGCACGAGGGAAAATGGCTTATCCGGCGGATTACAAATATACGAAAGAGCATGAATGGATTAAGGCGGATGGCAACAATGCGACCATCGGCATCACGTCTTATGCCCAGGATTCACTCGGGGACATCGTGTTTGTGGACCTGCCGAAGGTGGGGACTGAGATCACTGCCGGTAAAACCTTTGGGACTGTGGAGTCGGTGAAAGCGGTTTCTGATCTTTATGCTCCGACTTCCGGAACTGTGACGGAAGTGAATGGCGAACTGGCAACCGCTCCGGAGAAAGTAAATAAGGATGCGCATAGCGCCTGGATGATTAAGGTAGCGCTGAAGAATCCGGCGGAGTTGGGGGCGCTGCTTTCGGCCGCGGATTATGAGAAATTTGTGGCGGAAGAGGGCGGACACTAGGACGGTTGTTTGGTCATTGGTCTTTCGTCGTTGGCCAAGACCAACGACCCGCGACCAACGACTGTAGTAAGACATCTAATAAGTTTCCATGCGATATCTACCAAAATCTCCTGCTGACCGCGAGGCCATGCTCAAGGCTATTGGCGCGCGTTCGATTGATGATCTGTTTGCGCCGATTCCGGCGGAGTACCGGCTGGAGCGCGATCTTGAAAGTTCCCCGACAGATGGCGGAATCGGAAATTGTGGACTGGTTCCGTGAGCGGGCACGGGAGAATGGCGATGGTTACGCTTCGTTTTTGGGAGCTGGCGCTTACTTCCACTACCGTCCTGTCATTATTGATTCGCTGATTTCTCGCGGCGAATTTCTTACTGCTTATACGCCATATCAGGCGGAAATTTCTCAGGGTACGCTTCAGGCTATTTTTGAATTTCAGTCGATGATTTGCGAGTTGACTGGGATGGAAGTGGCGAATGCTTCCATGTATGACGGGTCAACCGCGCGCTGCTGAAGCAGTGATGATGGCGGTACGGCTCACCGGACGGCATTCGGCGCTTGTGGCGCGCAGTGTGCATCCTGAGTATCGCGAGGTTTTGACCACCTACGCGCATCATCAAGGGTTGCCGATTGCTGAAGTTCCGTTTACGCCGACTGGGCGTTTGGATTTGAAAGCGCTGGAGAAGAGCATTACTTCGGAGACGGCTTGTGTATTGATCCAGTCGCCTAATTTCTTTGGGACGATTGAGGATGTGGAAGCTATCGCGGAGATCGCGCATAAGAACGGCGCGATGCTGGCGGTTTCGATTGCTGAGGCGGTTTCGTTGGGGATCGTAGAGCCTCCGCGACAGGCTGACATCATTGCCATGGAGGCGCAGTCGTTCGGCGTGCCTCTAGGATTTGGCGGGCCTTATTGCGGCGTGATCGCTACCAAAGAAAAATTTGTGCGGCAGATGCCGGGGCGGTTGACTGGGCAGACTGTTGATAGCAATGGCAAGCGCGGATTTGTTCTGACTCTGGCGACACGCGAACAACATATTCGTCGCGAGAAGGCGACTTCAAATATCTGCACCAATCAGGCGCTGGTGGCTTTGATGGTGAATATTTTCATGACTATATATGGCAAGGTCGGGATGCGCGAGTTGGCGAAGCAGAATCTGGCGAAAACCGCTTATGCGGCCAGGCAGTTTGGTAAACATACGCGCGTCATGTTTGACGATTCGCCTCGCTTCAATGAATTTGTTTTGCAGACCAGTGAAGATCCGTACGCGATCAACAGCCGTATTCTGGGACACAAGATTGTTGGCGGGTTGCCGCTGAAGAAGTTTTACCCGGAATTGGAGAATGCTTCTTTGTGGTGCTGCACGGAACTAACTACGCGTTCTTCGATTGATACTGCGGTTGGCGTGGTGGCGGAGAGTGAGAGTTCAATTCGCATAGGGCAAGGCGAATCCTTCGATGAAGATGGGGTGTCGGAGGTGCTGCCGTGAAACATCCGACGCTCAAGTCCAGCCTACAAGTCAATCAGAATGAAGGATTGATTTTTGAGAAATCTTCTCCCGGGAAAACGGCGTGGAAACTACCGCCACTGGATGTTCCTGAAGTTGATTCAGCCGAACTGCTTGGGGTTTTTGAGCGCAAAGATCTTGGTAACATGCCTGAAGTAAGCGAGATTGAAATCATCCGCCACTTTACCCGGCTTTCTACGTGGAATTATGCCATCGATCTTGGAATGTATCCGCTGGGCTCCTGCACCATGAAATATAATCCGCGCGTAAATGAAGTTGTGGCGCGGCTGGAAGGATTGGCGAACGGGCATCCTTATCAGCCCGAGAAAATTTCGCAAGGGCGCATTGCGAATCATTAAAGTTCTCAGCGAATGCTTGAATGAAATTACTGGCATGGATGCGATCACGCTTCAACCTGCTGCCGGCGCGCATGGTGAACTCACCGGTTTGTTGATGGTGCGGGCTTATCACGAGTCGAAAGGCGCGCCACGCAAGAAAGTCTTGATTCCCGGATTCCGCGCATGGCACCAACCCTGCGACCGCTGCGATGGTTGGATATGCTGTCGAGAATTTGAAATCGAACAGCCGCGGCATGGTTGACGTGGATGCGCTGACCTCGCAGATGAATGAGGATGTCGCCTGTCTGATGCTCACCAACCCCAATACCTTGGGAGTGTTTGAGCAGGAAATTCACAAAATCGCTGACGTGATGCATGCCAAAGGTGGGTTGCTTTACATGGACGGCGCGAATATGAACGCGTTGGTGGGAAAAGTCCGTCCTGGAGATTTCGGTGTGGATGTCATGCACTTGAATCTGCACAAAACATTTTCTACTCCGCATGGCGGCGGGGGGCCAGGATCGGGCCCCGTCGCAATCAAGAAGATTCTTGAGCCGTTTTTGCCGAAGCCCGTTGTCGTGACTAAGTCTGATGGGACTTTGGCTTTTGATTACAACCGTCCACAGTCGGTTGGGCGGGTGCGTTCGTTCTACGGGAACTTCGGCATGTTCATCCGTGCACTGGCTTATACGTTTGCCAATGGGCCGGATGGATTGCGTCAGACTACGGAAGATGCCGTACTTAATGCGAATTACGTCCGCAAGAATTTAGAAGGCGTTTTCGACTTGCCTTATGACACGCCTTCGATGCATGAAGTTGTTTTCAGCGACAAGATCCAGGCGCGCAAAGGCGCTAAGACCATGGATCTGGCGAAGCGGCTGATTGATTATGGGTTCCATCCTTATACGACGGCATTTCCGCTTATCGTTCCTGGGGCTTTGATGATTGAGCCAACCGAAAGCGAATCAAAAGAAGAGTTGGATTTGTTTGTCGAGGCGATGAAGGCGATCGCACAGGAAGTCGAAGAAGAACCAGAGACGGTGTTGAGTGCTCCGCATTCAACACGGGTTTCGCGATTGGATGAGACGACTGCCGCGCGCAAACCCATCTTGAGATGGAAGCCGTAAGGTCGTGCGGTGCGCCTTGAGGGCGCACCCTGACACGAATCCAGTTTTTTATTTCTTCTCTTTAAACTCAACCGATACGTTGGTAGTTTCCCATTGCAGGTGCATCATGCAGGCGCTGCCATGTGCGTGATAGCTGATATTGAAAGTCTCAAGCGGTGAATCCAGTTTTTCAACTTTCATGTCAGTGCGCAGTAGTTCGTCCGATTCCCATTTGTAAGGGATTCCCCACTCGCCAGTCTTTTTGTTGATGATAAGAGTCCATTTGTCTGGATTGGGGATGGTGAAGATTGTGTAGCTGCCTGCCGGGACATCTTTGCCGTTGACCGTGAGGTCAGTATCGGTCACAAAAGTGGTTGCTTCATTTGCGCCGGTGCGCCATACCTGCCCGAACGGTTCATGTCCGCCTAACATTTTGCGGACTTCTCCGGTATTCGGGTCTTTGACGTGCGGCGTGGAGTAGTCGGTTTTGATGGTCTTCCCGTCGGCAAATTTACACTCCGCGGATGCGGGCTGGCTGGGGCGCTTGCTCTTGTCCTGCTGGGCAAAGGCGAATGCGGTAAGGGCGAACACACAAATTGTGAGAAAGGCAGTCTGTCTTTTCATGATTCTCCTCGTAAGAACGTTCGACGTATTCATCGATGGCGGGATAGCAAACCCGCCTATTATGCGACAGCGGGGACGAAAGCTACAATCCTTGTATGCCTGTATTCGATGAAAAGCGAGAAGAGCTGGAACACTACGAGACCATGATGGGCGTGCCGCGCGGACGGTTGGCGGTGACCATGGATACGATTACCGATGCCATGGCGCTGGTAGGGCAGCATGGGGTTTATTGCCAGAGCCAGCGCTGGCCGGGGAAGCCGGTGATGGATATTCAGATCATCATGAAGAGCCTGGGGGATGCCAAGGAGTTGATTCAAAGTGTGATGGAGGAGCTGAAAATAAAAGCTAACGCAGAGGCCACAAAGACCACAGAATAAATTTCACAGTGAGGTGAACTCTTCCGTTCTAACCCTCTGCGCTCCGCGGTTCAAGGTTTTACGGTAATCATAACTACCCCATGCGATGGCACTGACGCGGAAAACTTCCCACTAAACTTCCCCAAATCTTTGTGCTGCCACAGATCACGCACCGTCGCGCTGAAGTGAGCTGGATATCCTAAATCTTCCCAGTTCACACTGATTTCTTTTTCCGATGTTCCGCGATTCAGCAGGAGCACGGCGCGATTCCCGCCGACGGTCGGCCTTGAAAACACTTCCGCGTCGCCTTCTTTGCGGACCGGCTTGCCTTCTATTCCCAGCGCATCCTGATCTATTGCGATCACTTCTTTGTTGGTCAAAATATCGTGGATCTCCGGACGCATATCGCGCAGGTCATTGCCCGCCAACAACGGAGCCGCCAACATGGCCCACAGGCTGAAGTGTGATTTATTTTCTTCGTCGGTCAGGCCGCCATTGCCGACTTCCAGCATGTCCGGATCGTTCCAATGTCCGGGGCCTGCGAAAGATTCGATACCATCCTGTGCGTCAACGATGGCCAGTACGCCATAACTACAGCAACTGCCCGGCCGCCATTCTTTCTTGCCATCCCATCGATCCTGTATGTCGCCAGTCGTGCGCCAGAGATTGCCGCCTGATTCTTTGCCCCAAAGCCACGGTTGATGGCTTCCCCATTCGCAGATGCTCAAAACAATGGGTCGCCCGGTTGCATCGAGCGCTTTGCGCATCAGAGCGTAGGCGGATTTAGCGTCCTGTGTAGTCGTATTGCACCAGTCTTCTTTGAGATAGTCCACGCCCCAGGATGCATATCGCATGGCGTCCTGATATTCGTGGCCCAAGCTTCCGGGGCGCCGTTCGCAGGTTTTTTCGCCCGCGTCGGAATAGATTCCAAACTTCAGGCCGACTGAGTGGATGTAGTCTCCTACGGCTTTCATGCCATTCGGAAAACGCTTAGCGTCAGGCACGATGTTGCCGTCTTCGTCACGCGAGACCTGCCAGCAGTCGTCGATGACGATGTATTGATATCCGGCATCTTTCATGCCGGATTTCACCATGGAATCGGCCGCGCCGCGGATCAGCTCGTCGCTGACGTTGCAGGCGAATTTGTTCCAGGTGTTCCAGCCCATGGGCGGGGTTAGGGCCAGGTTGGCGGAGGGTTTGGATTCTTGCGCTGAGGTGATCGCGGCCAAAGTTAATAAAAGAGCGATAAATGCTAGTGTTTTCAGTCGCATGGTTTTTTATTGAGTGACCCACGTTGTTTTATCAGAGAGCGGCGAGATAGGAAAGCGTCATTTCGTCACGAAAATCAAAAACGATTTAGTGCAGGCTGTGAGCATCTGCTACTCTGCCTGCCATGGACTATTTATTTACTCCCTGGCGTTACGCCTTCCTGGTAGCGGAGAGGAAGGATTCGGATTGCATTTTCTGTGAGCTGCCGAAACTTGGTGATGATGCCAAGGCGCGGATTGTTTATCGCGGAAAGCACTGTTTCATCATTTTGAATTCTTATCCTTATACCAGTGGACATGTGATGGTGGTGCCGTTTGCCCACATGGACGAGTTGCAAAAACTTCCAGGGGATACTGCGCACGAAATGATGGATCTTTCGCAGAAGGTCGAGAATGTGCTACGCGGTTTGTATAAGCCTGACGGAATTAATTTAGGGATGAATATTGGCAAGGCTGCCGGTGCTGGGATCGCGGGACATATTCATATGCATGTTTTGCCGCGGTGGGTGGCGGACGCGAATTTTATTTCTGTTGTAGGGGAGACCGCGGATTCTTCCAGAAGATTTGGATGTGACTTATCTGAGGGTTAAGACGGCTTTGGCGAAATAAGATTGTGGCGTTGCGCGCCTGAACAGGTGAGGCACCTGTTCTCATGGCCGTTTTGTAAATTTCTCGTTAGATTAACGATTCTGCGGCCTCTCCAACTGGACAACCTGATCTTCCAGGTTGTAGCCTTCCATCTATCAGGAGGATATATGCGTCTGTGGATGTGGGTAGTACTTGCTGTGTTGGTGATTGGGGTTGGAGGGGTTGCAGTGAAGAATGCGTTTGCGGCGGACCCGCCGGCGGTTGGGACAAAGGCCCCCGAGTTTACTTTGCCTACTCAAGAAGGCAATCCAGTCAGCTTGAAGGATTTTCATGGGAAATGGGTAGTGCTGTATTTCTATCCTAAGGATATGACGACCGGGTGCACCATCGAGGCACATAACTTCCAGCGCGATCAGGAGCAATATGTGAAGCGCAACGCGGTGGTATTAGGAGTCAGCGTTGACAGTCCGGATTCGCACAAACAGTTCTGCACGAAAGAAGGATTGACCTTCAAGTTGCTTGCAGACCAGGAAAAGAAAGTTACCAGCGCTTATGGTTCATTGAAAACCTATGCACCGACGGTGGAAATGGCGGCGCGGAATACCTTTATCATCGATCCTTCGGGCAAGATTGTGAAGGTTTACACCGGAGTGGATCCTAACAAGCACAGTGAGGAAGTGATTGCTGCGCTGGATGGATTGAACAAAGGCGGAATGTAACTAGATTTCGAACTTTCGGCAGGGCGGGCATATTTGCCCGCCTTTTGTTTTTAAGCGACTTTCTTTTCTTTTACTTCTTGTTCTACGGCTTTGATCTCGATACCCTGATGTTTAATGTCTAGGCGCAGGCGGTTGTAGATGCTCATGTATTGATTGGCCACCCAGACCAACGCGAACAACGCCAGCATGTAACCGCGCCAGTCCTCGTAGAGAAGTTTGAAGCGCGTTATGAACAGGAAGAATGCGGTTACGTAGTGGCTGAAGCAGTATTCGCAGGTGAACAGGTAGTAGAACTTGCGCGTGTATGGGCTTGGATTGCGCTTGCTCTGTTCTTTGCAGTATTCGCGCGGCTCGCGCAACACCTCTTCGTGGGTGACCGTCCAAGCCACGGAGGCTATGGGGATCGCGAGTAGGAATAAGTATGCGACTTGCAGCCAGATTGGCACCCTGCTTGGATGCGGTTGCCTACTTTGGCGTTTGGGTGCGGAGGATGTTCAGGAACGGTTGGCCGCTGGATTTCAGTTTGTTTTCCAGGCGTTGGGTGCAGTCGCAGTCCCCACAGGCCCACGGCTCGGAGCCGTTTTCGTCACGGCATTTGCGGCGATCATGTGCGTCCTGGACCTTAGTTAACTCAAAGAATTCTTCCCAGTAGGGTTTCTCTTCCAACAGGGGTGATGGACAGTAGCAGACTTCTATCCATCGGGCGGTTTGGTCGGGGTAAAGGCGTGCCTCCTGCATGTTGCGGAAGTATTCGTCCCCGGCAATGGAGCCTTGGCCCAGGGTTTGGGTCTCGATGGCTTGCAGTAGGGCCTCTTCGTGGCCTTCTTTTAACTTTGCTCGCACCAGATATCTCATGACTGTCTCATATGCAATTTTATGCGCATTGGGGCTTGTTCCGAAATCAGGACAAGACTGCACTAAAACGATTTTTTTCGCTTGGATCGCGTAAAAAACTAACACTCGCCGGGCCCATTTCGGCTCTCTGCCCTCGTCCCCCGGTGGCAGGTTTCGGGCCCGGCCTTTTTCTTACCGTAGTTTTTTGTAGCGGAAGCATTCCACCGCATGATCGTTGACCATTCCTATGGCCTGCATGAAGGCGTAGCAGATGGTGCTGCCTACAAAGTTGAAACCGCGCTTCTTTAAATCTTTACTCATGGCGTCGGACTCTGGCGTGAAGGCTGGAAGCCTTTGTCCTGCACGCCAGGAATTTATTTTTGGTTTCCCGCCGGTGAATTGCCAGATGTATTTATCGAAAGAGCCGAATTCTTTTTGCACGGCGAGGAAGGCGTTGGCGTTTCTGGTGGCTGAAGCTACTTTGAGTTTGTTGCGGATGATGCCGGGGTTCCCGAGCAGAGATTTCTGTCTCTTCGCGTCGTAGGCCGCGACTTTTTTCGCATCGAAATTGTTGAAAGCTTTTCTATAGTTGTCACGTTTTTGCAGAATGGTGTCCCAGCTTAGCCCGGCCTGTGCCCCTTCGAGGACCAGGAATTCGAACAACGTTCTGTCGTCGTGGACTGGCGTACCCCATTCTTTATCGTGGTACGCGATGGCTAGCGGATTATTGGCCCAGTGGCAGCGGGTGGGAGTTGATTTAGTTTTGGTCATTTTTATGGGAGACGGGGCAAGTCCCGTCTCCACAGTTTAGTTTGGTCTTACAGTTTTACTGAAGTGATTTTGGATCGGAGCGATTTTTGGGTGTTTTCTTGTTTAGCAACGCTACCAACTCAGCTGCACTGGCTGGGATTTTTACTTTGCCGCCGCGGATGATGTCTTTCGCGCTTAGTTTCGCTCCATAGAGTTTTTCGTTGGCGCTGCCGTCTGAGCGGAGGGTGGAGCCCTCCAGCGATACTCCCGCGAACAAGCCTTTGTTGCGGGAGTAGGAAAGAATCTCAGCTGACATCACCACATCAGTCGCGCCTTCGGCGGTGCGGCCTTTGGGGCCGGCTGCGGCGGAGGCATCAGCGCCCAGTTTTACTTTGCTGCTCAGCAAGGATTTGGCTCCGCCTGGGTTCATAACTAATAGGACGAAGTCTGTGGCTTGCCCGCCCAGCTGGAATCCGATGCTCAAGCCTTCCAGCGCGTACAAGGCCGGCGCTCCCCATGCGCCCGTGTAGTGCAGACCGCCGCGGCAGATCATGACGCCGCGTCCGTAGCTTCCACCGACGCCGAATGCTCCTTTTTTTACTGACGGCAACACCACGATGCACTCGGCCTTATCCAGCAGGTCTTGCGGTATGTTATCTGGGATGTTAAGGATTTCTTTCAGGACTTGGCCTGATTCTTTTACGCGGTCTTCTTCTTTGTCGTTGTCCGCGAAGGCGGGGAGCATCAATGCAAAAATTAGACATACCACTGAGAGCTTTTTCATGGGTCCTCCGTCTAATGTTATGTTGTTCGGGTCTATTACTAGCATTTAACCACAGCGAGGAACCATGAAGCGTGTTCTGGCCGTCACCTTAGGATTAATTTTCTGTTTGTTTGCCAGCTTTGCCCAGCAGAATGCCAATTCGCCCAAGAAATCTGACAAAGAGCAGAGGGCTAAAAGAGAAGACAAGCAGGCTGCGGCGCAAAAGGCTCCGGATGCTCCGACGGCTCCAGAGCCGAAGGTTGAGCCAGCGAAAGAAGTGGACGAGAAAGATAAAGATGACGATAAAGACAAAGATCAAGATAAAAGCAAGAAACAGCACTTTGATGTTAGCGAAGTTGCGCCGGTGGTGACGCATCATCAGATTACAGTGAATGGTTCGGTGTTGAAATACACGGCTACCGCTGGGCGGATGCCATTGAAACGGGCCGACGGGAAGATTGAAGCCGAGATGTTTTTTGTGGCTTACACACTGGATGGCGCGGATGCGGCGAAGCGTCCGCTGACGTTTGCGTTTAACGGCGGGCCCGGGTCGGCAACGGTTTGGCTGCATATGGGGGCGCTGGGGCCGAAGCACGTAATGATGAAGCCGGAGGGGTTTATGCCGGCTGCTCCCTATCACGTGGAGGACAATCCTTATACGTTGCTCGACAAGAGCGATTTGGTTTTCATTGACGCGATGAGCACAGGCTTCAGCCGCGCAGGCACTTCAGAGTTGTCAAAAAAATATTTGGGCGTGACTGGCGATATCAAGGCGTTCAGCGAATTTATCCGTATGTATCTGACCCGGTATGAACGCTGGCCTTCTCCATTATTTTTATTTGGCGAGAGTTATGGAACTACGCGGGCTGCGGGGATCGCGGGATATCTGGCGGACCGCGGGGTTGTTTTCAACGGGATCACTTTGCTTTCCATGGCGTTGCGCTTTCAGACGCTCGAATTCAGCAAGGGCAATGACGAGCCTTACATTTTGCTGATTCCATCCTTCACTATGATCGCGGGATATCACCACAAGCTACCGGCAGATTTAGCTGGCGACATGAACAAGGCGCGTCAGATGTCCGAGCAGTGGGCCTCAACCGAGTATGCGCAGGCTTTAGCCAAGGGGGATGCACTTAGTGCTGAGGAGAGGGCGAAAGTTGTGGCGGACATGGCGCGCTTTACCGGGCTGAGTAAGGAAGTTGTGGACCAGGCGAATCTGCGGATTGATGTGCCGAAGTTTACTCATTACTTATTGCTTGATCAGAAGTTGCGCGTGGGGCGGCTGGATGGACGCTTTACCGGGACTGATCCGGATGGATTATTGGATACGCCGGACCATGATCCGACTGCGACGTCGATTGTGCCTCCGTATGCTTCGGTCTTTAATAACTATGTGCGGACTGAGCTTGGGTATAAGACCGATATGGCTTACAACATTTTTCCCGATGACGAAAATTTTGAGAAGAATTGGGATTGGGGATCGGCGGCGAATGGGTATCCGGATACAGCTTCGGCTCTGCGCGAGGCGCTGGTGAAAGACCCTTATCTAAAGGTGCAGGTGCTGGAGGGATATTACGACTTGGCATGTCCGTATTTCGCGGCGAATTACACCATGGATCATTTGGATCTGGGGGCGGAGTTCCGCAAGAACTTTTCGTTTGCTACTTATGAGTCCGGGCATATGGTGTATCTACCGACTGAAGGGTTGAAGAAGATGAAGGCGGATACGGGTGGGTTTATGGAGAAGGCGCTGGCGGGGAATTAAAACAAAACTGGCCGCGGATTTTCGCGGATTCACACGGATTAAAAAACAAGATTTATCCGCGTCATCCGCGCAAATCCGCGGCTAAGTTTTTGGTCGGCGTTTGTGCCAGACTGAAGCTAGTTCGTAGGCATGGGCTACAACTGTTCTCGACAATTGATCGGAATCATCATAACTGTGAACGACATCACTGCACCTCAAGACTCGTTAAGCCAAGGTTTGCATTTGATCTTAAAATCAACCAACTTGTTATCACGAGGTTATGATGAAATCACTTGCTTATTCCCTGCTCGTACTCGTCGTGTTTTCAGGACTGTCCATCGCGCAGGACCATGCCAGTAGTAAGGCTGGACCGAAACAACTTCCAAAGAATAAAGCAGAGTCATCGGCAGTTCTCGAAAAGGCAAATGCGGGAGACGTTTCGAGTCAGCATCTTGCAGGTCTGATGTATCTCAAGGGCAGCGGAGTGCCTAAAAGCCTTCCATCGGCTCTGAAATGGTTTAAGAGGGCAGCGGATAACGGCTATGCCGACGCCCAGTACTACTTGGCGGTGATGTACGAAAACGGTGAAGGCGTTGAGGCAAGCTGCGCCGAAGCTGCCAAATGGTACTCAAAGGCAGCAGAGCAGAACCACGTTTCTGCCATCCAGAATTTGTTGGGAATTTATGAACGCGGAACCTGCCTGAACCAAGATGACGTGAAGATTGCGCGGTTGACACTCCGCTTAGCGGAGTTAGGGAGCGCCAATGACCAGTTGAATCTGGGTTCGTTTTACACCATGGGACGTGGCGTCCCAAAGGACGAGATGGAAGCAGGCAAATGGTTTGCTTTGGCAGCGGAGCAAGGTCAACCAGTCGCGCAGTTCATGCTTGGCCAATGGTATCGAGACGGCAGAGGTGGAATAGCGCAGAATTATGTGGCGGCGTACAAGTGGTTCACTCTAGCCGTGGCTGGCGGGAACTAAGTTGATGGACGTAACTTCCTTAATCCAAAGATGACCTCGGAAGAAATTGCGGAAGCAAAGAAGCAAGCGGAGGAATGGGCGGCAAAGCACACCGCTCCACAAAAAGCGCAGCAAGAATAAAACGCTGCGCCAATTGTTGAAAATCATGATCACACCAACAATTCGGGTCTCCCTAGCCTGTTGATCCTAATTTTGGCGACGGTTGGCGTTTGTGCCAGGCCGTGGCTTTCTCATAGGCGTGGGCCAATTGTAGAACTCTTGCTTCCTGCCAATGTGGGCCTGCAATTTGCAATCCAATCGGCAACCCTGATTCAGTAAATCCGCAGGGAACTGAGATCGCGGGCAATCCCCATACATTAAAAGGGCGCGTGTTACGCAAGAGGATCAATTCGCGCTCGCGCAGTTGGTCGGGGTTTTGTTTTAGCTCTGCGATGGTTGGCGGGGGAATTGGAACTGTGGGAGTTACCAGCACATCCACTTCTTCAAATACTTTTCCGATCTCTGCGCGGAACTTTGCCAGGAGTTGCAGGCGGCGTTGTACTTCGGCTGGTTCTACTGTCGCTCCGTTTCTTATGCGGCGCAGGGTTTCGGGTTGGTAGAGTTCCGGGTTTTGTTTTACGAATTCGTCGTGGTAAGCGTAGGACTCTGCGCCTTGCAGAGTTCGCTGAGTTGGCACTTCAAATTCCAGGTCGCGGATTTCCTTGGAGAAGCTACTGAGAACATCCAAGGCGTGCTTCATGGCGGATGCTACTTCGGGGTCCAGATCCTCGAAGAAGAATTTTCTTGGGACGCCAATCACTAGCGGGGCCAACTTTTTTTCTAATGCAGCTACGTAATCATCTACCGGCGTATCCACGCTGACTTTGTCTTTCGCGTCGTACCCGGCGATGGCTTGCAGAATCACCGCCACATCGGAAACTCTCTTTGCGATCGGGCCGACATGATCGAACGATGGCGCCAGCGGAATCACTCCGTGTGTGCTGACTCTGCCGTAGGTTGGCTTGAGACCAACTACCCCACACGGTGAGGCTGGTTCGCGGATGGAGCCGGCGGTGTCGGTGCCGATGGCTCCGTATCCCAAGTTGACGGCCACTGCGGCGGCTGAACCTCCTGAGGAGCCTCCCGTGATGTGGGCTGGGTTCCACGGGTTGTGGGTCTCTCCGTAATAACTAATGATGTTGCTGCCGCCGTAGGCGAACTCGTGCAGGTTTTGTTTTCCGAGGATGATGGCTCCGGCTTTTTTGAGGCGCGTGACTACTTCGGCGTCTTCGGTGGGAATGCGATCTTTGAATAATCCGCTGGCGGCCGTGGTGCGGGTGCCGGCGGTGTCGATGATGTCTTTTAGTCCGATGGGGACGCCGTGGAGAGGGCCTTGCCAGTTGCCTTCGCGGATTTCTGTTTCGGCTTGACGGGCCTGGGCTCGGGCTTGGTCGGCGGTTACGGTGATGAAGGCGTTTAGTTTTGGATTTAGTCTTTCGATGCTTTCTAGGTGCTGGTCTATCAGTTCTACTGGGGAGAGCGACCTTCTCCGCAACAACTCACCGAGTTCTAGGATTGTTGGTTGCACAGGCTTAAATCTTAAACTTAACTAAAACTATTTTTGTCATTCCGACGATGAGCGCAGCGAAGAGGAGGAATCTGCTGTTGGCCGATAGCTTCTCGATGCTGTCCAGGACAGCAGATTCCTCCTCGGTGCTGCGCACCTTGTCGGAATGACAAGAGACAATTCACCATTCCTTTATAGAACAGTTCTATAATTAAGTGTTCCTTCCGGCGGAGGTTTCTAACGCCATGGCCCAGATGACCGCTACTCCCGTTAGCACCCAAGGTTTTTTTCTCGATGGAAAATGGATTGAGGCCGGAGACCCGGTTGAGATCCGGTCTCCCTACGACCAGAGCACGGTTGGGCATGTGTTCCAGGCGCGTCGCGCGCATGCCGAGGCGGCAATTGCGGCGGCGGTTAAGGCGTTCGGAACGACAAAGAGACTGCCTGCGTTTGAGCGGCAGCGGGTGTTGCGGCAGGTAGCCGCGACGATTACCGCGCGCAAGGAAGAATTTGCCCGGACCATGGCGGCGGAGTCGGGCAAGCCTTTGAAGGTGGCGCGGACTGAAGTCGAGCGGGGGATTTTTACCTTTAATGTTGCGGCTGAAGAGAGCACGCGGATTTACGGCGAGTATCTGCCGCTGGACTGGCAGCAGTTTACTGCCGGGCGATGGGGGATTGTGAAGCGCTTTCCTCTGGGGCCGATTGCCGGGATTACTCCATTTAATTTTCCTTTGAATCTGGTAGCGCATAAGGTGGCTCCGGCGATTGCGGCGGGGTGTCCGCTGGTGTTGAAGCCGGCGCCGCAAACTCCGTTGACCGCCATGTTGCTGGCGGAGGCGGTGCAGCAGGCGGGGTGGCCGGATGGCGGGCTGAATGTGTTGCCGCTGTCGAATGCTGACGCCGGGTTGCTGGTTTCGGACGAGCGCATCAAGCTGATTAGCTTTACCGGGTCGGCTGCGGTTGGGTGGAAGATCAAGGACAACGCCGGAAAGAAAAAAGTTGTTTTGGAGCTCGGTGGGAATGCCGGGGTCATCGTGCATAGTGATGCTGATCTGGAGTTTGCTGCCGAGCGCTGTGCGGTAGGCGGGTTCTCCTATGCGGGGCAGACTTGCATTTCGGTGCAACGGATTGTTGTCGAGAGGTCGGTGTTCGGCAAGTTTACCGAACTGCTGTTGAGCGGCATTAGCAAACTAAAGATGGGTGATCCCATGGATGACTCCGTCGATCTGGGGCCGATGATCCGCGAGAGCGATGCCATCCGCGCTTATGACTGGGTGCAGGAAGCTTTACGAGGCGGGGCCCGGTTGCTGGTGGGTGGGAAGCGGAGCGGATCGATGCTCGAGCCTACGGTGCTGACCGGGACTCGGCCGGAAATGAAGGTGAATTGTCAGGAGATTTTTGGGCCGGTGGTGACTGTCGAGGCTTACGATTCGTTTGACCAGGCTTTGCGCGTAATGAACAGTTCTCCTTACGGTTTGCAGGCTGGGGTGTTTACCCGGGACGCGAAGTTGATGTTCCAGGCTTATGAGGAGTTGGAAGTGGGGGCGGTGGTGGCTGGGGATGTCCCTTCGTTCCGGATTGATCATATGCCTTATGGCGGGGTGAAGGATTCGGGTTTAGGTAGGGAAGGGTTGCGGTATGCGATTGAGGAGATGACTGAGCCTAAATTGATGGTGATGAATTTGCGATAATGGTCAGGAACACAAGGTTCCTCGATCGCTGCGCTCCTCGGAATGACAGATTGGTTATTTGCGGCATTAATTTTTCTTCCTGAATCGGGAACTACGTCCTTTCGTACCCTGCCTGGATTTCCACATCGTTCCAAAATTATTTAGAATTTTATTTTCAGAAAATATTTTCTGTGTGAACCGCGCGAAACACGTGACTCCGCGCGTGAAGCTCATATAAATTTCAGTCTCCTCGGTAAACATTGTTGCTGTTGGTCACGGCAACGCTGCAAGTAACTGAAACCTGAGGGACGGGTTTCGCTGCACCTGAAAGCTCTCGATGCAGATTTTTCATCGCAGTACGAATACATTATCCCGGGCCACGATCTATGGAGCGATCTTCGTGGTGGCGGCGCTATTTTGGGCTGCCGCGGAGATCCAGCGCTCTCCGTATGTTTTTTTT
>CAWBXL010000117.1:0-16749 GCA_963792305.1 uncultured Acidobacteriaceae bacterium
GACGTTGGCGGGTACCTGTTCCAAGGCGCGCTCTCCGCTGGTCTCAATCAGAACGTTATAACCCGCATCCAGAAGGCGCTGCATCAACGGAATGACTTCGCGTTCCTGTAGCATGGGCTCACCGCCAGTGATTTCAACCAGGCCGGCGCTCGGGCTGAGGCGTGCTACTTCCAGAAAGACTTCGTCCTGCGACATTTTCTTTCCGCCGTAAAACGAATACTCGCTGTCACACCAGGTACAGCGCAGATTGCAACCGGTGAATCGCACAAATACACAAGGCAATCCCGCATGAGTGGATTCGCCCTGGAGCGATTTGTAGATTTCCGTGATCTGCATGGGCTGAACCTTCAAGACAAAGAACTACGGCTCGGAATACTTCGCCGTAGTGACATCGGTTTCATACACTGTCACATCTTTGATCCGCACACGCCCGTTGGTTACACGCTGTAACCGGGTATTGGATTCATCGTAAAAATACTTTGCCAGGTTTTCCGCCGAGGGGTTCACCACGGTAAATGGTTCGAGATCATTGATCATCTGGTGATCCAACCGGTCAATGATGTGCTTCATGACTTCCTTCAGGTCCTTGAAGTCGAGCAGCAGGCCGGCTTTGTCCAGCTCCGGGCCAGCCAGAGTGACCCGCACCTTGTAGTTATGCCCATGCGGGTTTTCGCACTTGCCCTTGTAGTTGCGCAGGTAATGGCCTGCGGCAAACGAATCTTCAACCGTGACTTCGAACATGAATCCTCAGAGGCCCCTGACTAAGGCGGACTAGAACAGCGTCTAAACGTCTATTTTAACGCGGAAACTGGGAATACAGCGGAAGATGAGGCCCCTAGGTGCGGGCTGGGGTTTTGACCTTGCTCCATGCTTCCGCAGCCTGCACACGCCGCGAAATCGCCGGATGAGAGTGGAAAAGCCACTCCACCAACCGTGAAGGAGTACGCTCGGCCAGATTCTGGCTGGCCAGCTTGTTCATCGAAGAAATGAATGGAGTTACAGTCGCGATGGAGCGGAAGGCATAACGGTCGGCCTGGCGCTCATTGAAACGCGAATAGGCGTTCAGGGCTGGCATCAACAGCAGGGACAGCACGGTTGCCACTAATACCAGCAAGGGCATATTGGCGAAGTCGGACAGAGTCTCAAACATATGCCACCGGTCCACAGCAATGTGCAATACAAAATTGGCGGCCCAGAACCCCCCGAGGGTCACAATGGCTTGTACGCCGATGCTTTTCAGGATGTGGCGATGGACGTGATGTCCCAACTCATGGGCCAGTACCGCTTCAATCTCTTCGGGTGAATAATTGTCGAGCAGAGTGTCCGCCAGGATGATGCGGCGTGTGGCGCCAAGCCCAGTCAAGGCCGCATTGGCTTTATTGCTCTTTTCTGACAACTTCCATTTATAAACGCCCCGAACACGCGTACCGGCGCGCTCACTTAATCGCACCAGCCGCGCCTTCAAATCTTCGTTCTGAAGGGGTTCAAATTTGTAGAAAATAGGAAACAGCACAACGGGCGCGATTTGCGCCATCAGGACGAACATTCCTAGAAAAACCACCCAGGAAATTAACCACCAACGTTCGGCGGACGCGCGAAGAATGGAATACAAGACAACGGCAACGATTGTCGCCAGTATCACGCTGACTAAAAAGCCTTTAACCTGATCCCACAACCATCCCGGCAATTTTTGATTAGAAAGATGGTAGCTGCGCTCAACGCGGTATCCGTAATATTCCAGACCAATCCCAATCACCTTGGTCAGGAGCATCAGCATCACGACATACGAGATCAGCGCTACGGTGTAATACTGCCGGCCTATGTCGAGGGCGGTATCGCGCAGATTATTGGTCCAGCCGGTCAATAACAGGACGATGAGCAGACCGAAGCCGACCGCAAAGTCAGCAATCCCCAGCCAGCGCTTAATGCGGTTATAGCGCTGCGCTTCTGGGGAATCGGGCTGGGCTGTAATTGGGCTGGTAGCCGCCATTGACTCAATAATCCTAGTCCTCAGGGGCAAGAGCCGCCAGTGACAACAGTGCTGTTAAGCAATGTCCGGTCGTGAGGGCAAAACCTCTATCCACTAGCCTTTACAAAGGCTTCGGCGCTGGCCAGTATCTCACTCACCAGGGCGGGAGAGGCTGCTTCCGTATAGATGCGCAAAAGCGGCTCAGTTCCGGAGGCCCGAACAGGACCCAGGCGTCGGCTCCCTTGCCGTTGGTCGGGAGCGTCGAGGAAGAACTTAATCCCATCCATGTCCGCTTTTTGGGAGATGGGAAAGCTGCCAAGTTTCCTGGTGTCAGCTGCGGCAGCGCGGCGGATGGTTCCCTGTTTTATGTTGTCAGGAATGTGCAGGTCGATGCGGCCGTAGTGGTGTTCTCCGTATTCTTTTTGCAGGTCGGCGACCAGTTGTCCTATGGGCTTGCGCTCTTCCGCCATTACATTGGCGAGCAGCAGAGAGTTCAAAACTCCATCGCGCTCCGGCAGAAATCGTGAGTAGCCGATGCCGCCAGATTCTTCTCCGCCGATGACGATTTCCCGCTCCATCATAAGGTCGGCGATGTATTTGAATCCGATGGGGCACTCGTTCAGCTTTCGTCCGTGCTTGGCGGCGATGCGGTCCAGCATGCGGGTGGTGTTGAAGGCCCGGACTACCTCGCCCGGCCATTTCTTGCGCTCCACCAACCAACGCAGAAGCACAGAGAAGATTTTGTGGGAGTCTACGAAGTTTCCATCTTCATCCACAGCGCCTAGACGATCGGCATCGCCATCGGTGGCAAACCCCGCAGCACATTTTTCTTTGACCACTGTTGCCTGAAGCAATGCTCACATGCGGCATAATTGGTTCGGGATTGATTCCGGGAAACAACGGATCCACATTTTGCCGGATGGCGACGTGCGAAATATTGCGGCTGGAAAAAATCTGCGCCAGCACGCCACGGCCTGAACCATGCATGGAATCAATCGCAAATTTGAACCCAGCCTTTGCAATCAAATCTAGATCGGCGAACTGGCAGATGGCATGGATGTATTTGGCCTTGAGATCAACTTCTTCGATCTTGGCTGCCTGGCCCTTCGGCATGGCGTTGGCCTTGAGCTCCTGCTCAATAATCTTCATGATGGCCGGAGTAGCCGAGCCGCCAAATTTTCCTTTGAACTTCACTCCATTCCAGTTCCAAGGATTGTGGCTGGAGGTGATCACCACGCCGCCGGCCGCACCCATATTTTTCACCGCATATGAAATCGCGGGAGTGGGAGTGTGGTCGTTGGCAAGGAATACGGGGACACCGGCCTGAGCAAGAATCTCAGCAGGCAATGCGAGCGGCAGTTTTCGAGGCGAAGCGAGTGTCATAGCCGACGACCACGCCGCTTTTTGCATCCTCGTGCTTGAGCACGTAAGAAGCGATGGCGCCGACAACGCGCCGCACATTCTCGAAAGTGAAGTCATCGGCGATGACTGCGCGCCAACCGTCGGTGCCGAACTTGATGGAACTGTCGTTAGTCATTGGTCGTTAGTCATTGGTCGTTAGTCGTTAGTCAACGCGTTGGGGTTTGGCAAACGACCAACGACTAGCGACCAAAGACGGCTTCAAACTAGTTTGTGCAGCTTCTTCTCATCCAGATGCTTTACCACTTTGCCGACATCCTGCGAACGCTCGCGGGTCGTGATCAGCAAAGCGTCCTCTGTGTGGACAATCACTAAATCCTTGATTCCAATCACCGCCACGAACTTCTCCGGAGCATGGATATAGTTGCCCTCGGCGTGAAGCGTAAAGATGCCGTCACTGGTAATCAGGTTGCCGTCGGCAGGGGTTGTCCTGGACGTATGGTGCTCATGCAGCGCGGTCCAGGATCCGAGGTCGTTCCACCCGAAGTCGGTTGGCAGGCAATAAATGTTCGAGTTCTGTTCTCCTTTGGCTGAGCGCGGCTCCAGGACCGCATAGTCAACGCTAATGTTTTCGCACTTGGGATAAAGCTTGTTCAGCGTCGCAACAAATTTGCTCGTGCCGTAAGTGGCGGCTATCTTCTCCAGAATTGGTGCGGTTTGAGGAAGATGTTCGCGCAGAGCGTTAGTAAGCGTACGCGCGCTCCACAGGAACATACCGCTGTTCCAGAAAAAATTCCCTGCCAATAAAAATTCAGCCGCTTTTTCTGGATTTGGTTTTTCAGTGAAGCGTCTTACGCGCTGCGCGCCGTTAGCAGCAAAATCGCCGGACTCTATATAGCCGTAGCCTGTCTCCGGGCGATTTGGCTTAATTCCCAATACAACGATGTTTTCGCCCGATGCTGCAATTTCAATTCCTTGTTTCAGGACTTTGCGGTAGGCATCACGGTCGCGGACTACTTGGTCAGAAGGAAACAAGCCAAGTACAGCATCCGGGTCTTTGCGTAGCAAGATGAACGCGGCCAGTCCAATCGCCGGAGCAGTATTCCTGCCAATTGGCTCGGCGATTACTTGCTTTTTCGGCATGCGCGGGAGTTGCCGGTAAATTTCTCCGCAACAGTCGCCGTTGGTGATGATCCAAAACTGGTTGGGCTGAGCAAGCGTCTGCACACGATGGACGGTCTGCTGGATCATCGTCTCCTTGCCGTCGAGTGCCAGCAGTTGTTTCGCACGCCGTTTGCGGCTAAGCGGCCAGAAGCGCGTGCCGCGGCCTCCAGCGAGGATGACGGGATAGAAATTAGTTTTTATCTTTTTTGCCATGCACTCAAACCAATATTACATGCGCGTTTCGGGCTCGGGTAGACGCATGCCGGGCACTGACGACTTTAAAAACTTGATATCCCATTGCGGGCGGACACGGAACTCATGGAGCGTTGCCGGAACAACGACTGCGTCACCTTTGGCCAGCATCACAGGTTCCTTCGCATCGGCTTCGACAGTCCCACAGCCTTCAGTGGCCACCAGAATCTGCACTGACGTCTTGCCTGAGGCATCGCGCGTCTCAAAACCTTGCGGCTCTTTCAGCTCGAACATGTCCACCACAAAATTCGGAGCGGCGATCAGCGGAGATTTTTGATTTTTCGACCCATTCAATTTTGCTGGTGCCGGACGCAGAGTTTTTCCCGATGGCACTTTTTCTTTAATCACTGCAAGACCATCTTTCAGATGAAGCTCGCGCGGACGCCCATAGTCGTACAGACGATAAGTGGTATCAGATTGCTGCTGCGTTTCTACGATAATTGAGCCACCGCCGAGCGTATGTACGGTGCCTCCGGCAACGTAAATCATTTCGCCGGTAAACACATTGATCCAATTCAAAAGTTCTTCCGCACGGTTCTCTTTGATCGATTGCTCAAACTGCTCACGAGTGACGCCAGATTTCAAGCCCAATCCAATTTGCGCACCAGGTTTCGCGTGGGCGACGTACCAGCACTCAGTTTTTCCATTGGGCAGCCCGACTTTTTGCGCAGCAGCATCATCGGGATGGACTTGAACCGACAGTTTTTCTTCAGGAAACAGAAATTTGAGTAACAAAGGAAACTGATGAGGATCAGCTGCGGCTTCTCCGGTAATGGTTGCGCCAAACTGTTTGCAGAGTTCGTCTAACGGTTTTCCAGCCAGTGGGCCGTTGGCCACTTTGCATTTGTCTCCAGTGAGCCAGGACTCCCCGATTTTTTCCTGGTAACGATGATTGGGATAAATCGGCGACAGGTCGAGCGTTCCCCATGGGCGAGGATCGAACGCCGGAACCATCAATAGGGGATAAAGATCGCTCATGTGAAAAGAATTTTCTTGCATCCGCACAGGGCTACGTCTAGATGCTAAACCCAGGGCTTGCGCCCTGGGCTGCATTCCTTCGCCGTTATGCGGCTAACTATGATGCGTTTGCCGGCCTACAGGCTTGCCAGAAAATTCTTAATGCGTTCCAAGCCGCGGTCAATTTCCTTGATCGATGTGGCATAGGAAACGCGTATGTGCTCGCGCGTTCCAAACCCTTCGGCAGGTACGGTGGCGACATGGGCTTCACGCAGGAGCCGGTTGGCGAAATCGGCCGCCGAATTTACTCCGTTGCGTCCGAAGAACGAGGAAATATTCGGATATACATAGAACGCGCCCTCGGGCATATTGCACTTCACACCAGGCAGAGCCCGCAGGCCGGCGACGATGTGATCGCGCAGCTTGATGTACTCGGCACGCATTTCAGCGACGCAGTCTTGTGATCCCTTCAACGCTGCAACGGCCGCTTTCTGCGCAATTGATGTCGGGTTCGAGGTTGACTGGCTTTGCAGCTTTGCCATCGCGCCTGCCGCGTTGGCCGGAGCCAGCGCGTAACCCATGCGCCATCCGGTCATCGCGTAGGTTTTGGAGAGCGACCCAGCAATCACCAGCCGGTCGCGGCACTCGCGTACTGATCCCAACGAGAACTGGCGTCCGGTGTAGTTGAGATATACATAGCACTCGTCGCTCAATACCCAGATGCCGCGCTCCGCAGCCAGTTTGGCGACCTCCGTCTGATCTTCCGGCGACATGACCGCGCCTGAAGGATTCGACGGCGAATTCAGCAGGATCATCTTGGTGCGAGGAGTAATCAGGCGCGCAATGGCATCCGCAGTAACGCGAAAGCCTTGGGCCTCATCAGTTTCCAGAAACACACATTTTCCGCCGGCATACTGAATGATGTCCTTGAACGAAACCCAGTACGGCACCGGCAGAATCACTTCGTCGCCATGGTCGACCAGAACTTGAATGGCGTTGAACAGCACATGCTTCCCGCCGACAGAAATGACGGCTTCCTCGCGCTTGTAATTGGAACCGAAGTCCGCACCATGGCGCTGAATCACAGCGTCGCGCAGTTCAGCGGTGCCGGCAGCGGCTGTGTACTTGGTAAAGTTCGCCTGGATTGCAGCGATGGCAGCGTCTTTAATGTGCTGCGGAGTCGGAAAGTGGGGCTCACCAAGGCTGAGGTCCACGACATCCACGCCCTGCACGCGGAGTTTTTCCGCTTCTGCGACAACGGCCATGGTAGCGGAAGGTTGAATGCGTCCGATACGTTCGGTAAGTTTTGCGACGGGTACTGCTTCACTCACTGGGGTCATGCTCGTTTTCCTGATTTAATTTGTCGTACGTTTTGCAGCTTCACTGCCGGATCAAGTTTTTCTTTGAGCCGTTGTTCCACCATCTCGGGTACTAAACCTTCTACCGTGCCGCCGAGCCGGGCAATCTCGCGCACCAGCCGCGAACTCAGGTAGCTGTATTTCTGGTGCGGCATCATGAAGACCGTTTCCAACTCCGGATGCAGCTTGCGGTTCATCAAAGCCATCTGCAATTCGTACTCGTAATCGCTGATGGCGCGTATGCCTCGCAGGATCGCTTTGGCTTTCACTTTGAGGGCAAAATCCACCGTCAGACCCTCAAATACATCCACGCTCACGTTCTTAAAGGGCGCGGTCAACTCTTCCAACATGTTGCGCCGTTCGGACAGACTGAACAACGGTTGTTTCTCCGAATTGCGCAGGATGGCGACCGTCAGCTCGTCGAAAATCAAGCTGCCCCGCTCGATGAGATCCAGGTGCCCGTTGGTGGGCGGATCGAACGAACCGGGATAGATGGCGGTGACCTTCTTCACTGGGCCTCTCACACTGCTGGCTGGTGTGGACGGAGGTAATAGATGATTTTATGCGTGTGTGAGGGGGATGGCAATGTCGCGGCTCAGATCAACTCTCAACTTTGTCATTCCGACGAGAAGCGAAGCGACAAGGAGGAATCCGCTATTCCCAGACTGGCAGGCTGACCCCAACCAGCAGACAAATCCTCCCACGCGGGGTTCATAGATTCAATCAGTGCAACTTTCTTCTCTCGCCGCCACTTTTTGATTTCGGTTTCGCGGGCGATGGCCCGATTCACGTATTTAAAGACCTCATAGTAGACGAGGCGATCGATCTTGTACTTGGCTGTGAAACCACTTTCTCCAGCTTTGTGTTGCAGCACTCGCAACATAAGAAAGCCAGTAACCCCGATATACAAGACACGTCCTTTGCTGGACATGATGTAGACGTAGTAACGTTTCGGGCGGTGCATGGGCCTACGATATTTAAGCCCTAGGAGTTATTACAAGGTCAGCGGTCACACTGGCGCGGATTGAGAACTGTGGAAAATGCTGCCTCACGAATCCTGCTAGCAAGTAGCAGATTCCTCCTTGTCGCTACGCTCCTCGTCGGAATGACAAATCTATTTGAGCCCTAACGCATGCAGTGTGTTGTCATCGGCAGCGGCCTTGCCATCCTTCTTGGTTACCACTCCAAACCCTCCGTCGTAATCCCACATAGCCCAGCCAATCCCATGCTTCTCCAGCGTCTTGCGAAAATCTGAAATCCACGCCGCCCGGTCTTTGGGATCAGTATGCGCCCGATAAACTCCAAACTCATTGCAAACAACCGGCACGTTATGCTGCTTGGCCCAATCTGCCACCTGATTCACCTCAGCTTCCATGCGCTCGGCGTTCCAGCGGTCTTGGCCATAGCGAATGATCTGGAGTTTATAAAGCGGATCAGGCGCGGCGGCAGCAACTGGAGCAACCGACTCTGGAGTCGACGGATACTTCAGGCCTCGAGTCCAATGCACGGAGTACGAAGTCCATCCCGCACCTTGATGTGTGAACAGAAACGGCTCATAAAAATGGAAGTTGTAGATGATGTTTGAATCGTGCAGCGGTTCCATAAAGACCAGTTCATCATCCGAGGACCAGTTGGCTCCAGCGGCGATGATGGTGTGTTGCGGTGCTCCTTCGCGGATGGCATTGACTAATTTTGCCTGCACGCCGGCCCACTGATTGCGATCGCGGAACTCAGGCTCATTCAATACTTCGAAGAAGACGCGGTCAGAATCCCCGGATGAATAGTGCTTGGCCAGCGCTCTCCAAAAATCAGCGAACTGCTGGACGAAATCATCCTGGTTTGACACCAGCTTGGCTTTGAAGTCGCTTTCCGGATGAAGATCGATAACTACCGCCAGATCATGGTCGAGAATCATCTTCACTGCGGCGTCCAAATAACCTAAATACTCCGAGGGTATTTCGTCCGGCCGTTTGTTGCGGAACATCGGCTCAGGATTGACGCTCAAACGAATATGATCGAACCCCATCGACTTGATGAGCGCGATATCATCTGCGGTCTCCCATGTCTGGAGATGTTCCTTGGTGTAACCCTTGGAATCATAGACCTGCGCGAACCATGCACCGGTGTTGATGCCGTGGCGGAGGTGAGCCAGACGTTGGGCGGGGACAGTTGATTGGGCCGACGCTGCTAGAGAAGCGAGGAGAAGAAGTACGCCAAGTTTGAATTTCACACCACAAATTAAAACACAAGAGAGCCTGTGATGACTCAGTGCACAGCTGTGATCGCCAGCTTCTGAATTTCTCGTCCAATCTGCTCCCGGAATGCAGCAAACTCCGGCATTGCTTCCAGCCGCAAGCCAAGCTCGTCCTGATTCAGGTTATCGGCTTGGGTTGAACTGGATTTTTCCAGCCACGCGCTGCGCAATTGGGTAGCCGTGACTTCATCAAAGCTTTCACACACGACGACCGTATTGTCATTCCACTGCTCGACGTGAGTCGGCCCTTCTTCGGTCAAGTTGAAGGAGGCGAAAACAGGGCATCGATTTCCTGTGCATGCAGGCTCCGGCTGCACCGTGGCCCGTAGATAACGTTGTTCGGTCGCACCGGCGTAGAGCTTCGCAAAACGGCCGGCTGACTCCGGAGTCTTCCACCGGGATACGTAGAACAGTGCTATGTCCGCAGTGCTTGTGGGTTCCGCGGCACTAGAAATCTTGCGGAACGCTACGTAACGGCCGCCTTGCCAGTTTGAAGCCAGGCTTTCCGCGATCTTTCGATTTCCCGATTGCTCCAGGATCGCGCGGACATCCAATTCACCCACGCTGCCGGTATCAAAAACTTCATATTTCTCTTTTACTGCTTCCCGCAAATCTGGCAGAGACAACGCGGGCAATTTCTCGTGATCAATATAGGCGCGTGGTTGCAGCACCTCATGGGTATTGTGTGGAGGCCGCGCGAAGGCCCCGGAGAATGCCATCTGTTTTCCACCTGCTTGAAGCAACTCAACTTCAAAAATCAGTCCTGACTTGTAAGGGAAAGTCCCCGCTTCACGCAGAATCATCGGCGCATCGTGCAGCAACTGGGTGTCAGGAGAAGCTTTCACCGCCGGATCTTCCATCTGATACACCACCCCCGGCGTATTTTGCAGATTACGGCCAATTTTGGAAAGCAGGTAATCGATGTACACCACCATGGCCTGGCCTTCGACTACCGCATCACGCGCAGTCATGCCATCGTCATTTGTGTCCGCCGAAGCTTTCGTGTTTTGCGAGGCGGCATGTTTTTCCCACAGCCACTTTTGCAAATCAAAGTTCTGGTCCTGCAACGCATGGGTAAGTTCGTGGGCAAGAACGGGCGCCTGAGTTTCGAAAGGGACCCAGTTCAGTAGGGAGATGACCTTGGTCTCGTCATCGTAATAACCAGCCACCTGTTTTCCATTGGCTTTGACCAAAAACTCGCGCAAGCTGAAGTCTTTCGGCAACAGGCCGAATTTCTTCATGGTCAATTCCGCACGGGCGAACCGCTGTGTATATTCTTTTTTGGACAACCGCTCCTTGGTGGATCTCTCCACCTCTGCTTCATCTACCAGCCGTGATTTCACCGCAGAATGCCTGGCAAAGCCGCTATCCTCCGAGGCGAACGTCAGCATCTCATCCACCGATCCCAACAGCTTCTTGGCATCTTCGGGAGTGGTCCGCACTTCCTCGGTGTGGTCCTTACGCAGTTTGCGCGCTACGTCTGCGAGGCTTTGGTTGGAAGAGTCTTGTGCCAATAGAAATGGACACAAAAGAAAGAGGCAAAGCAAAGTACGCATGCACACTACCGTCCTAAATATTTTGATCGGGGCCCGTAGAAAGTTTGCGTGAAATCAGGAGAGAGCGCACGGTTAAAACAGAAATCCGCCTTACGAAGGTAATAACAATGGCGTGACGACTCGGGCATACAGAGAAATCGTAGAGTTATTACCGCACATGGAAAATTGAAACCCCTACTTTTCCTTTGATCAGCTCCGCCTTACGCCAGGAACTCTTGTCGTTCAACGCGACCCAGCGTCGTTCTTCTGTGCGGTAGTGCCAATCTTTGTCATTTTGGAAGAAGATTTGGATTCCCTTTCCTTCAATAATGTTAATGATGGTGTTGTCGTGCGAATTACGTTCGTCAAAATCAGCTGATGCTCGTTGCCCCATTTCCGCATAAATCTCGTTGAGCTCGAACAGCAACTGGTTGATATCTTCATCCAGCGGTTTAACATTCAAGCCAATCCGGCGTGCTTCACGCAACGTAATAGGATAGTTATGGGAAGGATATCCGGAGTTCAGGATATTGCTGATCTTGAGTGCTTTCTTGGTGTCTTTCAAATGGTACGAAAGTATTTCCACGCAAAGCTTGATGGACAATGCACTGGAACGGTCAACCGCACCAATCACCAGTGGATGCACATGGGGAAATAGTGCTTGATAAGGGTTTGACGCTTTGTCTTTGGTTTGTTTTTGCCAGAGGCGCACCACTCTCTGTAATTCATCCTGGCTCACACTGACCCGGTCGTTGTCACGGTCAATCGGAGACAAGTCGTGCGTCAAAGAAGTGTCCACCGCAGAAAGATGTGCAAGTGGTCCCATCAAAATCTTGTCCGCTCCCAAAGCCAGCATGGTCGCAGCCGATGCGCACTCCAATGGAACAATCGCGGTGAGTTGTCCGACGAACCGGCGAAGCAGATTCACCATGCGCAACGATGCCTGCCCGTGTCCCCCATCTGACTTGATGAATAAGGACAGGTTGTCGATCTTCCCCATGCTGCGAAGAATGCCATACAGTCCAGCGACGTCATTGTTGCAAATCGAACCATTGGGCCCGTTCCAATAAGTCAAAATACGTTCGCCCAGACGTGCTTCAATCTGACCGATCACCATCTGGGTCTTCTCGAAAAGAACGGGCGGAGTTACTGCGGTTCGCGGTGCTTTCACTAGCTGGTTTTGTCGGGCGGTCATGTTGTGGGCGAAGTGTACTACAAAGATTGTTCTTCGCCGCCAAAAGTAAAGCCTGGCATGAAGCCAGGCTGTTCTCTGATGAAAACTGGGTTGTCCTGCTACTTCAAGTTTTGAAGAGCTTGCCCGGCAATTTGCGCCGCCGGAGTGGCTGGATTTTCTTTCTGCACACGCTCGTACATTCCTTTGGCTTCAAGTGGCTGCTTGTCTGCCATCAGAGTTTCTGCCAGTTGGAGTTGCGCGGCAGGTTTGCTGACCATCGCCGTGGGTTTGTCGGCCAGCGCTTTGTAGATATCAATGGCCTGTTTGTTTTGGCCTTGCTGACGGTAGACCGAAGCCAGCGCCAACTTGGCTAAGGACGCCAAGTCTGGGTTGTGATACGAAGCCACCGTGCTGAGTTCTTTTTGCGCCGAGGTGTAGTCGCCCATGTCAGCAGCCGTCAATCCCAGGAAGTACCGGGCAACATCGCCGTTGTGTGTATGGGGATACTTATCCACTACTGCCTGGAATTGCTTGTGAGCATCGGTCGCGCGTTCTTTGACCGAGGTGTAACTCTGAAGGTCCGGTTGCGCCGGCGCATCCGCCGGGCGGATGGGAGCTTCCATGGCGCGAACCGCTTTGGTCAGGTCAGCGCTGGCTTTTTCATCCTGGCCATTGATGTAGTACCAGCCGCCGAGAAGAGCCCCAGCCACCAGCAGTACGATAACCGCAGCAGCAATAAGTTTGAATTTGTGTTCTACGGTCCAGTCGACGGTCTGTCCGGCCACTTCCAGAGTGGCCCGGCTGAATTTATCTTGTTTTAATTGATGACGAGCTTCTGCGCGCACAAACTTCCCTTCTAATTGCGGATGAGTTGTTGATTTCTAACGCCGGACAGGTCTCGATCTACCGGGACGCTTCCTCTAGCATACCCTTTTCCAGCTTTTCCTGGCACTCAATGCAGTGACGTGTCCACGGCACCGCCTCCAGCCGTTTGGCGTTGATTTCGTTGCCACAGGAGACGCATTCACCAAAACTGCCTTCCCTTATGCGGGAGAGAGCGCCTTCGACCATTTGTAAAGTCTGGCGTTCGTTGTTGCTCTGGTGAAAGAGAAATTCTTTGGTGTAGGAACTGGCAGCGCGGTCGGCGATGTCCTGCGCCGAATCGTCGTCCACTGTCCGGCCATCATGCTCCGTACGCGAAACAGCTTTGCGAAGGTCCTGTTGCCGCGATTCCAGCTTCTTTTTAAACTGCTCCAACTTCTTCTTGTCCATAAATAATAACTCGCGGCCCGGGGGCCGCGTCCTCGCCAATTCCTTGGCCAAACGGAGATGATATGCGTCTACTTTAAGATGCGTCAACTGGCCGGAAGGGTGCAGCCAGCCGAAACGGTTCCCTTTAGAATGAGGGGTGTCTCAAAAGGGGGGGCAATTGAAGACTGTTGGAATTATTGGCGGATTAGGTCCGGAGTCCACCATCGAGTACTACCGGCGTATTTTGGCTGCCTATCGTGAACAACGGCCTGATGCAGGCAACCCCTCAATTGTTATCAACAGTATTAATATGCCGAAACTTCTTGGTTTTATGGAGGCCGGTGAACTGGAAAAGATGGCCGCCTATTTAACGGATGAGATTCACAGGCTGGCGGAAGCCAGTTGTTCCTTCGCGGTGATTTCTGCCAACATGCCGCATATCGTGTTTGACCAGGTACAACCCCAGTCCCCAATCCCGCTCATTAGTATTGTCGAAGCCACTTGCGAAGTAGCCAGGCAGATGGGATTTAGAAAATTGGTCCTGTTTGGCACACGTTTCGTTATGCAGGGAATTCTTTACCCTAAAGTGTTTTCCCGAGAAGGGATCGAGGTGGTCGCTCCTGCACCCGAGGAGCAGGACTACATCCATCAAGTCTACTTTGAAGAATTAGTAAAAGGGATTGTGCTTCCCGAAACCCGGCAAAAGCTGCTGGCCATTTTGGACCGTTTGCACACGGAGCAGAAAATTCAAGGTCTGATTCTCGGGGGCACAGAGTTGTCGTTAATCTTCCGCGAGTCCGAAGCGCTAGGCCTGCCAATACTCGACACTACGCGGATTCACGTAAATAGTATTGTCGCTGAATTGTTGCGTTAGCTAACGGGGCAATGGCTCTGGCAGGTTCGCTATAGCATAGGCCATGACTGCCATGGCAGCGGCATCTTCCTGAATGTCCCGAGGGGTTATCTTGTCGAGCGTATCCGCGGGGGTGTGGTGATAGTGGAAATAGCGGCGGCCATCCACCCATAGTCCGAATGCCGGTACTCCCGCCTTGGCCATGGGTTCGATGTCGGTCTCAGGACTGTCGGCAACGACATCAATCAGATTCGCGCCAAGAGGCGCTAAACGTCTTGTGCAGGTTTGAGCCAGGCTTTCGATGCCAGGCTGATTTTGGCCTGGAAGCCCGAGGGATGAAACGGGCCGGAATCGCTCTCAAAAACGGCAACGTGATTGGCAAATTCCGCCTGGTGCGCGGAGGCATACGCATCGCGGCCATGGGCGCCATCTTCTTCATTCATCCAGGCAACAACCCGTAGGGTACGCTTGGGACGTAGGTGAAGTTTCTGCACGAGCTCCACAACCTGCATCGCGGCTACGACACCTGAACCGTCATCAATGGCGCCGGTTCCCAGGTCCCAGGAATCCAGGTGGCCGGAAACCAGTACAATCTGCTCGGGATGCTCGGAGCCTTTTAAATCCGCTACCACGTTATGACTCAGTACATCCGCACCTCTTTGCGAGGTAAGCACCAGATGTATCCGCACTTTGCCCTGTGCCGCCAGATGAGCAATGAGGGTGGCGTCTTCAGCAGTAACTGCTCCAGCGGGGATACCCGCCGATTTGCTGGTGCCGGCGTGAGGAATACGGAAATCTGCATCTCCTACCGAGCGAACTAATGACGCAATGGCACCTAAGGCAGCTGGTTTTCCGGCCCTTCGTATCGGTAGGGCACGGCCTCTTCATAAGCATCGAATGCGTGATTTGCGTCTGATTTCCGTTTGTCGAAAAAAGTATTGAACAGCACAATTTTTCCAGCGATCTTTGCCCGGCCCATCGCTTTGAGCTCGTCCATGCTAGTGACGACTACAACTTCTCCGGTCAGTCCGCCAGGTGGTGTCGGCGTGTTTCCGCCGAGCGCCGTGAGCACAATTCTCTGCGTAGTGTTGGGGACCTGCCCGGGATATTCCACCAGCTGTGCCGTTTCTTCACCGCGGATCCAGCGCGGGACCATTACATTTTCCAGATGTACTTCGAGTCCCAGCTTGCGCAGCTCGTCAGCCACGTACGTGACCGCAGCTTCAGCTTGTAACGACCCCGCCGACGCGCGCCGATATTCTCAGTCAGGTGTGCCAGCTGCTGGTAGCCGTAATCGTCGTTGAGAGCAGTGTCGCGCAGAAGGCCCAATTCGCTAAGCAGTTGAGGAGAGTACGTAGCTCCCGGAGGCAGCTGGCCAGCTTCAGGTTTCCTACCGACTGAGTATTGAGCGGAAGCAAAAAATCCGCAGGATAGACAAAGGGCAACCAACAATGTTTTCCGCATGGGGGCTTTTTTAAATTCTAACTGAAATATCTAAAGGTGATGAGTTTGCGCTTGTCTTCAAAAACATGGCCCCATTTCTGGGGCCTTGTCTTAAAAGAGGCTGGTTGTTGGGTCTCAGTAGAGACGAAGGAGCAAGGAGCCGTCCGGCAAGCCGGCGCGGCCTATGTGAAGTTGTCGAGAAAGATGGATGCGAGAGAAGGCTCACGTCTGCGGCCTCTTTTGTATACCTGATATAAAGCACTTCCGCAGCCAAAGGATGGGTCACCGGCGAGCCAGAAACGCTCCCAGGTAAGTGACCAGATAAATAATGGCTTAAAGAAAAAACGGAAGCTTTTGCTCCCGCTCTCCGGCATATTCTGCTGGGCAATTAAGTGCACTGTGCTGCACATTAGTGCGCTCTAATTGCCCTAAATCAGGTTAGGAAACCGTACGCAGTTTTCCCGGCATAAAGTGGTACGGAGGCCAGGGGCCGCTGATGGCAATCTCACAGTTCTTGAGTTGCTTGGCGGCGCTGCTGTAGCGGTTTTGATATTTTTCGATGGATTTGGAGTCAATCAGGTGGCAGATGTCGAGCAGCATTCCTTCAGCGTCAACCTTCTTGCAGCTAATTTCTTCTTCGAGGGGATTAAACATCTTATGGACCTGAACGGAAAGGGCGCGGGCTTTAGTCTGCCGCTCGCGGTCTTTGGAGGCCTTCTCCCGCAGCTTGGTGAGATATTCGCCACCAACTGTATCTGGCAGGGCCACACTTTCAAGGGCGTCACGCAAGGAACCGTCGCGCACGACCAGCTTGATGTGCATTTCAGCCTTGCCGCGTAACCGGGCCACGCTCTGGCCAAATGCACGCCGATTGCTGCGTACGGCTTGCCGTAGCGCTTCATCGCTGTCGAAGGTCGTGCCGAACTTAAACGGCAAAACCGTGCCACTGCGGAAGCACACGCTGACCACTCGCGCGTGCTCTAACACATGTTTTTCCTCCAGTTTGGCATCGCTGTGGTTGTATTCGCTGACGATGACGGCGAATTCTCCGCTGGGGTAACTCAATACAGGTGCGTCATTTTACGCCCTGAATACCTTCTAGAAGGAAGGGACGCCGGGCACGAATTCCATTTGCTAGGGTTTGCAGCAATACGCTGAACGAAGCAAGTGTGACAATATG
>CAWBXL010000118.1:0-17906 GCA_963792305.1 uncultured Acidobacteriaceae bacterium
AAATTTCGTGAATGATCACGACCACCGGACGCTTGTCTTTCGACTCGGGATAGACCACAAAGGTTTCGAATGGGTGCCGTCATGTTTAACTCCTACCCATTCACGATGGCGTGGAGATTTTTCTACGCGTTGGCGCGCCCAGTCCTGGGCAAAAAGAGATGTGGTAAGCAAAGCAGAGATGCGAGCAATATACGTTTCATAGAACTCCTCGGTGAACGTGGAACATTCTACGACAGAAAAATGGCCGGCTCTTATGAACCGGCCGGAGAAACAAATTACTTTACAAATATTAGCGACCGCCCAGCCGGTCTTGGAAATCGGCGCGGCAGCCACGGTCAACCCAGATTCCACGTTCATCGTAGCCCCACTAGAGCCTTCCTCTGGCAACCTGCATCGCTGCGATTGTTTATACATCCGGACACCCCCGCGAGTATCGGCGGAAAGTAGTGACGGTGCCCGTCATCGGACGAACAAGTGACTGCCTGAACGCCCTAGCGGCGGTTGTAGTCGTCGGGTCGTGTCGCCATCCCGATCGTTTCACGTCTCTGTCGGGCCGTCGCGCCGTCTAAACAATTTCAAAATCAGCGCGACAACCACGATCGACCCAAATGCCGTGGCGGTCATGTCCCCAGCTATAGCCTTCCTGACAACGCGCATCGCTACGCTGCTTCACCATGTGAACATCAGCATGGTGAGTATCCACCTGACAGTAGTGGCGATGTCCATCGTCGGAAGAGCAATTGATGACTTGCTGCGCGGCGAGGGATGTTGCTCCCCAGAGCAGACATACGCTCACCGCTAAGAACAACTTGAGACACAGATTTTTTCCAGACATGATGTTTTCTCTCCTTAATCAATGCCGACGGCTCGCCATCATGCCGATAACGGTGCGCAGAGAGCAGGAACTCGCAGGCTTACTAAGGATGTAGGGTGGTAAAGGTTAGTTGTCCGTTCGGCACCCAGGAGAACCTGTAGATCGAAGAAGTAAAAACCGGAGAGCGGTCATCCCCAATTTATCTCTTGCAGCGGTCCGACAACGAAGACCCAGACAAACACTCCCACCAGTCCCACAATCGTAGTGAAGGCAAAGGCCCAAAAGAAATTTCCTGTGCGGTCGATCAGCACGCCAGCGATAATCGGGCCTAATATCCCCGCAAAGTTCCCTACGAAGTTTTGGAATCCTGTCCAGCGGCCTGACGCGTTTCTCCCGGCCAGGGTCTGCGAAATGGTGAATGTCTGAGAGTTGCTGAGCCCGAAACCGACTCCTGCAAACAATAGGCAAACCAGAGCGGCTTGGTGATTTTTCGCGAGGACACAGGCTAGCAACGAAAGCGCAGAGAGTGCCAATCCACCAGCCATAATCGACTTGCGGGACTGCGAAGGAGTGACGCCCATGACGATCATATAGTCACTCAGCCATCCAAATAGCGGCGACAGAACTGCCGCGGTCAGATAAACAAAACCCACCATAGCCACGCGGTCCATGGCGAATCCGCGTTCCCTGACAAAGTAGAGAGGCAGCCAGTTGATCATGAAATACAAAACAAAATTCAAAGTGAACAGGCCGGCGCAGGTACCCCAGAACGAACGCTGCGCTAGAATTTTGCCCACGCTGGGAGAACTTTGAGTGGAGGTTTGTTCAATAGCTTGCTCTCGAGGCATGTTGATGAGCCACGGCACCAGCCATAACATGGTCCCGGCCCCCAGGAAGATGAAGAACGGTCTCCAGCCAAATCGTCCCATCAAAATCGCGCCGGCGAACGTGCCGACAGCCAGGCCACCCGGCATGCCGATAGCGATGACGGAATTGGCGAGCCCCCGACGATGCTCGGGAAATTGCCGGACTACGATTCGCGAGTAGCAGGGATAGGCCACCGACTCTCCTATTCCGAGAAGTAGCCGCAGTACGAAAAAAGTGACCAAGCCATCAGCAAAGCCAGTCAGGAGAGTTGATACCGACCACAGCGCGAACCCTATCGCCAGAATCCAGTTGACGTTATAGCGGTCCGCCAGCCAACCAGAGAGAACCAGGAATACTGCATAGGTATAGGAAAAAGCTGCGAAGAGATTTCCCAGTTGCGTGGCCGAGAGACCGAAGTCTCTCTGGATGAGAGGCGCAGCGGTCGAGATGCTGCTGCGGTCTACGTAATTGATCAGCAGAGAAATAGAAAGCAACGCCAGCACTATCCATAGTGCTGGCGTGAGATCTCTGCTTTCACGGCGTGCGGTTTCTGTCATCGAAAGAGCAAGGGAGTGAGATCAGTCAGATTGCGCCGCCACACCATCCAGGTGTGTGCGCCGGGAGTTTCGATGTCGGTGTGGTTGATATTTTTGGTTTTCAGCCACTCGCGGAACTGGCGATTGATTTTAATCAAGCCATCGTCGGTGCCGCAGGCAATCCACAGAAGCTTTAGTTGCTTGTTGGCTTTGTCATCCAGATTGGGGAACTTGCTTTCAAACTGCTCTGGCAGTCCGCCAGAGCTGAATGCCCCGACCCAAGCGAATTGATCGAGATGATTCAGTCCAGTGAGTAAAGATTCCGCCCCACCCATGGACAGTCCCGCGATAGCGCGCGCGTTACGGTCTTTATCTACAACGTAACTGCTTTCGACCTGTGGAATCACTTCGGTCAACAAAGCTTCGGTAAAGCGGCTGAAGTTTCTGTCGCGCAATTCGGTGAGATTGAAAGCTCCGAAGCCGTGGGAGACAATCTCGGGCGCGCCGTAACCGAGCGGCATTACCACGAGCATCGGTTTTGCTTTCCCCTGGTTGATCAGATTATCCAGAATGATGTTGGCGCGGCCTACCGCGCTCCAGCCATCGGCAGAGTCACTGAAGCCGTGAAGCAGGTAAAGAACTGGATATTTCTTCGTATCTTTCGGATCGTAGTTCGGCGGCGTGTAGACGTAGAAATCGCGGTCATCACCGACAACCTTGGAATGATAGAAGTGATGATGAACGATTCCGTGCGGAATGTCAGTGGTCTCCCACGACAGCCCTTGTCCGGGAACATGCACCATGTTCGATTTGAATAGAAGATTGGGCTTCATCAGAGGATTGCCGGGATCGAGCACAAACGTGCCGTCCACGAAAAATTCATAGCCGTAATAATCGGGCTGGAGTGCCGCAGTGGTGTAGCTCCACACTCCCTGAGCATCTTTGGTCATGTCCGCCGGTTGCTGCGTGCCTTCTAACCCCACCGCGACCTTGGTGGCATTGGGCATGCGCAGACGAAAAGTTACCGTGTTATCAGAATGGACTTCGGGCGAGACGATAGGCGCTGGCTCCTGGGCCAGGACAACGCCTGTGAGAAAGGTTAACAACAAAGACAATGCAATTCGGTTCATGGATGGATGACGCCTCATTTTTTGTTTTGAAACCAAACCCCGGCAGTATATGCCACCCGGCTGCCTGAAATTTGGAAAATGATTTAAGCTACCGCCCATGAAGAAATTTGAAAGTCTTACGGAGCAGGAAATACTGGCGGTAGCAATCTCCCTGGAAGAAGAAGACGAGCGGGTCTACGCCGACTTCGCCGAAGGGCTGCGGCAGGACTATCCCGCTTCGGCGGCGGTTTTTGAGGGAATGCAAAAAGAGGAGTCCGAGCACCGCAGGCGGCTTATCGAGTTGTACCGGGAAAAGTTTGGAGAACATATTCCGTTGATCCGGCGGCAGGATGTGCGTGGGTTCGTGACGCGAAAACCTGTATGGCTGGCGCGTCCATTAAGTCCAGACTCGGTGCGCAAGCATGCCAGTGCTATCGAGGTAGAAACGCGCCGTTTTTATGAACGTGCGGCCACGCTGACACGCGACGCCGGCATGAGGCAATTGCTGGATGACCTGGTCAACGAAGAACGTTCGCACGAACGCCGCGCCGAAGAACTCGACAAGGAAATCGTCCCTGCCAATGTGAAGCAGGACGAAGAACAAGCGCAACGCCGGCTTTTTGTCTTGCAGATCGTTCAACCTGGGTTGGCCGGATTGATGGATGGATCAGTTTCGACTCTGGCTCCCGTATTCGCGGCAGCTTTGGCAACTCATAACAGCTGGGATGCCTTTCTCATTGGCATGGCGGCTTCTGTAGGCGCAGGTATCAGCATGGGATTTGCGGAAGCCCTGTCGGACGATGGCAGCCTCACGGGACGCGGTCATCCCTGGGTGCGCGGGGTTGTCACAGGGGCAATGACGTCTGTGGGCGGAATTGGCCATACTCTGCCGTTTTTGATCCACAACTTTGGAGTTGCCATGACTTTGGCTGCTTTAGTTGTGGTTATCGAGCTTTCGGTCATTACCTGGATACGTCATCGCTACATGGACACTCCTACTTTTTCCGCTGCCTTGCAGGTCGGGTTGGGAGGAGTTTTAGTTTTTCTTACTGGGATTCTCATTGGGAGTTCTTGAGGCAGAACATCAGTTCTCTGTTCCCAGTTGCTGGTTCTCAGTGTTTGACCAGCAGATCAGCGGCCACGAAAGCGAAGAAGATTACAGAAATTACTCCGTTCATGGTGAAGAAAGCAGCGTTGAGTTTGCTGAGATCTTTGCTGGATACCAGTGAATGTTCGTAGACAAGAAGGGCTGCGACTGCTCCCACTCCAATCGCTGCTACTTTCCCCAATCCGAAGACCGAAAGCAGAATCGCCAGCAGAATCAGCATAGCCACGTGAAAAAAACGTGCCAGCCATAAAGCGCGTGAGATTCCCCAGTGGCGCGGGACAGAATGCAGTCCTGTTTGCTGATCAAATTCGTAATCCTGGCAAGCATAGAGAATGTCGAAACCGGCCACCCAGAACATGACGGCTGCCGTGAGTAACAGGATATGCGGGTCGAGTGAACCACGCACCGCGATCCATGCGGCAGCCGGGGCAATCCCCAGGGAAAATCCTAAAACCAGATGCGACCAGCGAGTGACTCGTTTTGTGTACGAGTACAACAAAACTACAGCAAGGGCGAAGGGCGAAAGCAGCAAAGCAAGACGGTTTAGCTGCCATGTGGCCAGAACGAATACCGCACAAGACATCACGACAAACACAGCTACGAATTCTTTGCTTAATGTGCCGGCTGGCAGAGCGCGAGATTGCGTACGCGGATTGGCTGCGTCAATAGAAGCATCCACCAGGCGATTGAACGCCATCGCCGCCGAACGCGCGGCCACCATGGCTACGACGATCCATCCCAACTGCCGCCAGGACGGTATTCCTCCGGCGGCCAGGAATGCGCCGCAGAAGGCAAAGGGGAGCGCGAAGATCGAGTGCTCCCATTTGATCATTTCCAGAGTGACGCGCAGGTCGCGAAGGAAAGCCACAGGTTAATTGTAAATGGAAACAACGTCTCTATCTGCGCGATAGAGACGTTGTCGGCACGGGGCCTATTTGGAGTTTGCGACCATCAGGTGGTTATCAACGCTGAAAACATTTGGTACAGATTTTGCCTGGACTTCTGCAATTTGCTTATCCATCGTGCTATCCACCACTCCGTAAAGCGAGACATGGCCATTGTCAACGACAATGCGGATCGGCTTCTGCGGGTCAGCAGCGTAACGGTTTAGAGCACTGTTTCCATAGATGGCGCGAGCTACGCGGATACGCAGATCGTCGTCCATGATGGAGGTGGGCAATACTTCTATATTGTCCACTACGTCTTTAACACCGGGCATGGTCTCGGCTACTGCCAGTGCCGAATCGCGGCTGGGATAGTCGCGCACCTGACCGCCGATTGTAGCCACACCGTTTTGCACATCGAGCGTTAGATTGTTGAATAGAATTCCGTAGCCTACCCGGTCATAGCGGAGTTTATCCGCCAGCTTTTCCTTCAGTTCGGCGTCGGACACATTGCTGGAAATTTGGATGTGATTGCGGACACCATTTACGTTTTTGATTTTGTCGACTTTCTTGCCGAGATCAATCTTGTCCATAAGGACGTTCATGGAACCGTCCAGGGTCACAATTGCATCCTCGGTATTGGCGGTCACGCCCTTCCACTTATCTTTTGAGCTGAGCAGTTTGGTTACGTCGTCTTGAATTTGCTGATCGTTCTTCCCCGAGCCAGCTTTTTGCGCGAGTGTCGGAATCGCCAGCAGCACAGCCAGTAATAATCCCAAATACATGCGGCTTGTCTTTCTCATTTTCTTTCCTCCGTCCCGGGATTAGCTCTTTCTGCGTAGCACGCAGATAAGCCATCCTTACAACACCACTTACGATGGATTTAGCCAGCAATTGGTTTTCTCACGGGCTGCGGCGAAAGTAGCGGAACAAAGCGGCATCCTTCGAGCACGGTAACGATGGGATTGCCGGCTTGTTTGCGTATGAATTGAAGTTGTTGGGTCTCAGGAGGACCGACGGGAATGACCATGCGTCCACCTTCAACCAGTTGATCGAGTAATGGCCGGGGAATTTCCGCGGTGGCGGCGGAGACGATGACAGCCTGGTATGGAGCGCATTGCGCATATCCTTGTGAGCCATCGCCCACCAGCACCGTGGTATTTGCATACCCCAGCTGTTGCAGAACTGCCTGGGCCTGGCAGGCTAAGGATGGATACAGCTCCAGGGAATAAACATGCTGACAGAGTTGCGAAAGCAAGGCCGTCAGATACCCGCATCCCGTCCCTACTTCGAGTACTCGATCAGAAGAAGTGAGAGCCAGTGCTTCCAGCATGATGGCCACGATATAGGGCTGGGAAATGGTCTGCCCTTCTCCAATGGGCAAGGGGCGATCTTCATATGACTGCTGTTTAAATTCTGGCGGGACAAACTCATGGCGCGGCACGCACGACATCGCCTGCAATACCCGCTCATCACGGATTCCGCGGCGGCGTAATTGCGTCTCCACCATTTCACTACGCGCTTGGGCGTAGCGTGCGGTTTGCGAATCGGTCCACATTGTTTGGATAGCTTAACTGCTGGTTAGTAAAATGCCCGTCATTTTTTGCGCTGGCGGATGCGAACATCGAAACTGACGATTCCATTTTGATCGCGCAAGGCTACGATGGAGAGATTGCGGGAAACGTTGTATTCCATCTGAATGATCTGCTGCGAAGACTGCGAAACGTTGGTGCTGTAAGTAACAGTCAGTTGGTTCGTGACCTGTTGTTCGATCGTGACTTGAGGCCCGTGTGCCGTGGTGGTTTCTGTGCTGAGGCCCTGTGGGTCAATTTTGATGCGGCTGCCTCCGAATAGATTTTGCACACGGCTACTGACCGTGGCATTGAGTGCCTGCGAAAGAATGGCATTGGAAGCGTCCGATCCAAACGCGGAATTTCCCTGCTGCTGGGCTGATTCTTCTCGCGTGCGGCCCAAGGCTAGCAAACTCACGATATCGGCCTCCGGCAATGGCGGTTCCGAGTGGTACTGGAGCTTAAGCCTGTCCGGAGGGCCGGTGAGACTCACCGTGATGTCATAGTCACGGACGCGCGTGCTCATTTGCATATCCAGGTTAGGCTGAATGCCGCTCGGTCCACGGAAGCTGACTTCGCCGCGTTCCAGATGATATTTGGCACCGTTGAAGTAAAGTTCGCCTTCGGTGATATCGGCCCTGCCCGAGAAGTGTTGGTTTGGCGGCCGTACCTCGAAGTTGAACATCAGCATTTCCCGAAATACGCAGAATCGTTGTTTGCATCTGGAGTTCGGGAGTGGTCACTATGTGTACGTTCAGACGGATGCTGTTCAACAGTGGGTCCGTTTGTGACAATGCAGCCGAACGATTGCTGGCAGCCAGGTAGGTGGCGAAGTCAAAGTTCTGGCTCATAGAGAGACGGGTGATCGTCACATCGCCTGAAAGCATGGAGGCTGCGCTGGTACCGGCGAAACGCAAGTCCATATTGGCGGTGGAGCTGATGCCGGGCGGATAGCGAAGGCGAACATCGTCTCCGTGCACGTTTACGTCGAAATTAACTTGATGGTTGCGCGCGCTGGCGAAGCCTTGGAATTGCACGGTCCCGCCGCCAGTTTGCGCGGTGAGGGTCTCGATTTGAACGCGGTCCTGGTTGAAGACGAGTGCACCGTTGATCTCACTCAGCGCGTTGGGTAGGTCAATATAAGCGATCGAGCCATTCCTGACCTCGAAACGGCCTTGCGCAGTCGGACTTTGAACCGTTCCAGTGACGTTCAGGTCTACGGTGACAATTCCCGAAGAAGTGAAGTCGTGATTGATGCTTTCCAATAATCGTAGACTCACACGGCCGTGGGTGCGCAGAGTTGAGCTTGCGGTCTCCTGCGAGTTGCATGGTCCCATTGCCGGTGAGGTCTGTGCGTTCTCCGGTGAAATGGAACGGTTCAATCGTCAGCAATTGGTCGGCAATCGCAAAGCGTACCGGGCCATTATTTTTAATATTGACGTCTCCGATGCCGAGGGTGACGTTGGAGAAATCTCCGTTAACTCGTAATTCGCGCGGACGAAGCAGCGGCCCTTGTACGAGAAGGTCTCCGTCAATCAGCGAGTGACTATTTATGCGGCCTTTCATATAAACGCGCAATAACGGATCGGCATTCACCTGACTGAAGTGAAGTTTGATATTGCAGGGCCAGTCATTGCGCAGGTGTACCGTGCCGTCGGTGGTCATTTGCGCTTGTTCGTACTGAGAATGTCCGGTGAGGTGAAGATCTCCTGCCTGCGTTTTGGCGTCGAAGGTGGAATCGCCTAAAGACTGTCCGTTGACGACAAGATTCCGTAACGCGAGATTCGCGTTGATGACTGGTTCTTGCAGAGTGCCGGTGCCTGTTGCATGAAAATCAGAGCGACCTTGCACTGCTAGGTTATAGGCGGATGGCTTGGGGACATCCGCCAAGTTGAGGTTTGTGCCTGTCAGGTCAAATTGAAATGCATGCGTGGACAATCTGTACGAAGCTGAACCGGTAATCTTCTGGTCTGCCTGGACGATGTTGATGTCCTGAAATGCCGCCTGATCTGCCGTAAAGCGTAATTGTGAGTGGATGCTTTGTACGTCAACCCCATACGCATTCCGCATTCGTGACGCAGACATTCCCCTGTCCATTGAGGGCCGATCTTGTTCCCGAAAGTTCGCTGTGAGAAGTCCACGTGCCGCGCAGTGGATAGTTGTATCCGGTAAAGGCGAGCAATTCAGCTAAGTCGGCGTGGCGGGCATCAATCCGTCCGGATACTGTGCTGTCCGGGACAACTTCACTTTTTTGCAGGCCAAGATTTAAATCAAAGCTGATGTCGGTGGCATCGTGGTGAATGTCGCCATTGTGAACCATCAATGCCTTTGGAGAAAACTGTACGTCCGCTTTGAGTTCATCCCAGTGCAACTGCCGTTGCGGAGTTCTCGAAGTTGCCGGGACCGTGACTTCGAAATCATTGGCATGCAGGTTGCCGCTCAGGGTAGGGGCCGAGAATTTTCCGGAAACCATTCCATCGAATACTGCACGCCCATCAAGCCTAAAAGGAATTTTCTGCGGCCCGCCTAAAGCCACAACCAGCGGCCTCAGTTCGTCAAGGTCGGTAGTGCTTGCCGAAAGCCGCAAGCTGGACTTCTGTGCAAGAGTGCCGCTGGCGTGCAGTTGAGTGTAACGAGTGCTGGCGTCAAATTGTTGTACATCCAATTCGTCGCGCGCCCCGTTGTAGGTTAAGCGTGCATGCGCTTCCAGTGCTAAGCGATCAGCCGGTTCTACCAGAGGGGCGGCTACATCTACTGCCATCTTTACTTCGGCATTGCGCGGTGCACCTTTCCAATGGGTTTCTATCGTACCTGAGGCAGCGCCGTCCAGGCCGATTCTGTCCAACGGCCGTTTCGGGTTGGATATGGCATCGGCAATTTCAGTAATGGAAAGATTTGCCAGCTTCAGCTTGAGAGTTCCTTCTTGTTGAGCTTCTTTATGGACGCGCGGGTCCGGAGTTCCTCCCAGCCAGTTGGTAACGGTCAGATCTCCAGTAGCGCCTCCGCCGAGCAACCGCGCCTGAATTTGGGAGAGGTTCAAGCGATTGCGGTCGGCAGAAAATTTTGCATTTACTTTTGCATTGTGCAGATTGATGTTGGAGTCGCGGTATGCAAGGCCATCTACAGCTAAAGTTCCACTAGAGGTCATGGCTTTCGCAGACCACGTTCCCTGCCCCGACAATTGCAACGATCCCCCGCGCAAATCAGTCCTGCGGGCAATGCTGGCAACGCGTGTAAGGTCGAAATCTGCGGTGTATTTCACATCAACTTGCGGTTGAAGAAAATTCTGCAACTCACCACTAGCTTCGAGATGCGCGCCGCTGGAAGCAGCTTTAAGAGATTTCAGTTCAATGCGATTGTGCTCAACGCTGAAGTGGACTTCCGCTGTCCATGCGATTGGTTTGTATCCCTCGAATTTGACCTCCGCGTGGCCTAATAGAATGTTGGCGTCATAGCGGCGGTGTAGAAAGCTGTAGCTGGTGTCGGCGGCAAAGTCATTCAGCGAAAAGTCAACCGGTACTTGCTGGTTTCCTAATAAGAGTGTGCCATGGCGCACATCAATGCGGTTTACGGAAATAGAAAACAACTGTTGCAGTTGATTCAGCCCTTGAGTCGAGCTATCGGCACTCACCGCAGGAGCCGGTTGATTGGTAGCTTCCATCGGGATAGACTTCGAGATGCAGTGTGGGGTGGTCAATCACGATGGCGCGAAACCCCAAGTCGGCATGAAACAACGACCTCAGTTTGAGGTCAGCGATTAAACCGATCTATGTGGAGATAGGGAGCTTCCTCGGGCTTTTCCAGTCCGTGGATGGTGAGGTTGTGCAGGTCCACCCGCAATTGGAACGGAAAGATGTCCACCTCTCCGATCTCAGCTTTACCACCGGTAATACGCTCCAGTTGAGTAACCAGCCGCCGGCTTACCATGTTGTGAAAAGAATCTGTGGTGATATACCACAGAAGGCCTCCCGCGGCGAGCACCCCGCAGACAATCAGGATCAAGCAGATCTTTCCCAACTTCCGCCAACGCGATTTAGACGGAGTGGCGCTCATTTGGGAGAATTCGCCTCCGTTTTTAGAACAATCACACTGCTATCACGAAGGTTTTGCAGCCACTCCTTTAGAGCGTCATTAAGTTTTTGCTGGGCGAGGAGTTCGCGGATTTTAGGGGTCACATCAGCCAGCGGTGGTTCCTTCGCTCCCTTTTGGCGAAGTTGTGGCAGGAATGTTTGGTTGTAGTAGTCCTCAATATTCTTCTCATCCACTTGTATGGTAGAGGTCAGGCGTTCATCAATCAGGCGCAAAATTTCCAGCTGCACGATCACATGGCTCTTCAGTTCGTCTTCCGACAAGCTGTAGCGAGCGAGGATTGCATGCCAGGACTGGTCCGAGTCAGCATCCGGTGTTTGCTTGCGCACTTCCTGAAGTTTGGCGTTAACCGTTTGCTCATCCAGTTCGTATTGAGGGTCGTTGGCTGGAATCTGCTGGCGAAGCAGTTCCTGGTCCACTAGGCGGTCCAAGACCGCCTTACGATCTTCCGCGGATGATTGTTGCAGGGGTTTGCCGCCGATGAAGGCTTCGTACGTTATCGCGTCATCCCAGTCGCTTTGCAGAATAATGTGGCCATTAACAGTAGCCACAATACGATCGATTACATCTCCCCCAAATAGCGGACGAACTTTGCCAACATCAGTAACGTGAAGACGATGATGGGCAGTTTGATTTTCATCAGAAAGTCTGTCCAATGCTGAAGAATACGTTGAAGCGACGGGCCTGCTGTGGCACGAAATTAACCGGCCTCAAGGCACCCGGATTATTCGGGTCGATTGGAGCGGCGGCATCACAACGTGCGCTGAATCCTGAGTTGGGATTGTTCGGATCGGGAGCGGTCTGGTAACTTGGAAACTTGGGAGGGTTCAGGTTGTAACCGAAGTCGAAACGGACCGGCCCAATTGGAGTTTTGTAACGAATGCCGATTCCAATAGCATGCGCAACATAGGAATAGTCGCATTGCGGCGCGGTGCTGTCCTGCATACATAGTTGCGGGGTTTTCTGCGACCAGCGCAACAAGTTGTGCAGCATGTCATGACCGCTGATGAAAATGTTGCCGGCGTCGTGGAAAACGGCCAGGCTGAGATTGTCCTGCACGAAAGGCAGGCTTAGTGGAGGCATCCTCAACTCCAAATTGTTAATGAACATGGCTGTGCCGCCGAGAGGAAAGCCGGAAGTGGGATCACGTGGGCCAGCCTGGTTTAATCCAAAGCCGCGATGAGAGTTTCCTCCTCCGGCGAGGAGAAGTTCTGGCAGCGGAATGGTGGGAGCAGTCGATACCGTTCCCGGCCGCACATAAACCGTACCGTTAAATGGGACTTCGACTCCGATGCGAGTCGAACGTGCAAAAACAAATTTCCGCACACGCTGCGGATTTTTACCAAAGGCATAGTAAGTAGAATTCTGCAACACCAGACGACTGAAGTCGCGTTCCGATCCGAAATAGCTGCTGGCCACGCCTCCGTCAGCGATGGTGTAATTCCCTTTTGCAGGGTCGAGTGCGTTGTCACGTTTGTCGCGGATATAAGTGAAGCCAGGCATACCTACACGGGCCGGCTGGGAAAGTAACGGAAACAGAACCAGACTGGTGTTGGTGGGAAGATCGGTTGCCTGCACCCTTCGATACGTGAACCGATATTCCATGGTGCTGACTTTGTCCAAATTTTGAATCAGGCGAATGGCGGCTTCCAAACGTTCGGAAGTAAATGTGGTCACGTCAATAGTCTTGTCGTAGGACAAGGAAGCCGACAGTTTCCAATTAGGACTGGTCAACCAGCGCGGCGCGTCGTACCCGAGCAATGCCAACTGTTGCAGACGGCCCAGGTTGGTCTTGAAGGACAGAGTGTGATCACGTCCACCGACGTTGAGACGTGTTACTCCGAATGACACGCGCGGGCTGATTCCAGTTTCTCCTTGGGCTGTGTTGGTGCCGGCGGTGGGCTGTCCGGTCTGAAATTCGAGACCCAAGCCCATAGTTAAAGGTGTAGCGCTTGGCTTCCGTAATATTGACCAGAACATTTTTGGATTGTTCTGCGCCATCGGGATTCTGCACAGCCGTATCCACCTGGCCGAAAATTCCCAGGTCATAGAGCCGTTGCTGCGTGTTCAAAATATCAATCTGGCTGAGCGGGTCGCCCGGCTTTACTTGAATCTCGCGGGTTGCGACTGAGCGCTTGGTGTGCTCCAAGCCTGTGAGCAGAACGCGGCCGACCGATACCTGGTCCCCTTCATGGATGGTATAGGTGACATCCATACCGTTGGGATCACTCGCAGTGGGCTTGGCCGAGGCCTCAAAAGTCGCGTCAGGGAAACCATTATTGAAGTAGTAATTGAGAACGTTATCGCGGTCCTGACTGATAAACAGTTCAGAAAAAGGCTGGCCCTCGGTGGAGCTGAGGCGTGCGGTGAGAGTATCAGTGGGAATAGCAAGATTGCCCAGAATATTTAACGAAGAAATGCGGGTCTGTGGGCCTTCATCCACATGAACCGTGATGGCAATCTCATCCTTATGGCCTGCGTAGTCGTCTTCCGTACTGGATGTGATCTTGACCTGGCGAAAACCGTTAGAGCGGTACAGATTTTCGATCGCAGAGATATCGTCACTTAACAACTTCTGGCTGTAGCGGCCGCGAGAGAGAAATTTTTCCGCGATTTGAATCTGCATGTGGCTGCGGAGATTGGTCGTGTCAAAGTACTGGTTCCCGGTCATTTCTATCTTCACCACTTTATGGCGGTCTCCGGAATTTACCGTGTACGCAATCAATAGCTCGTTTTGCGCATTGGGACGGCGGCGGCGCTGATATTCCACTTTGGCTTCAAAATAGCCGCGACCTTGAAGATAGTTCAGAATATTGCGGCGGCCTTCGTTCAGAAGATCGTCATCCAGCGCGTTCTCTTGAAAAACCGGGACCAACTTTTTTAGCTGACTACGGCTGAATTTAAAACCTTCCACTGTGATTCGGACAGTCGGCCCTGGGATGACTTCGAAGTTGTAGTCCACGGCGTTGGTGCGGGGGTTATAGACCTGGCTGGAGATTCTGACCTGGGTCAGCCAACGTTCCTGCTTCTGATATTTTTTGCGCAGGCGTTCCAAAGCATTGGTGGTACGTGCGGCAGTCACCTGATCGCCAGGATGTATTTTGGCGATGTCCTGGATTTGCTGCAGCGTATAGTTTTGGTTGCCGGTTACTTTGACCTCCCCCACATGCGCGTTTGGGCCGGGTTCGACGCGAAATACTATATCTAGTTGCTGGGTGTCCGCATGCTCAACTTCGCGTTCCGTGACTTTTGAGCGATAGTAGCCGTTTTGCTGCATCAGCTGGCGGATGATCTCTACAGCCCGGTCCATTTTTTCGCGAGTGAATAACTCTCCCAGATTCAATTTGGAAGCGTTCACAATCTGTCCGGCCGAGGGATGCCCCGGATTGCCTTCCACACTTACATCGCCGATAAAGTAATTGGGAGTGGTGCGAAATGACAGGGCAACTTTCCCGTCAGACGTGCGCTCGGCTTCGACGCGAATATCAATGAACCGCCCAGTGGCGTAGAGGGTCTGTACGCTTTCACGGACTTTGTTGCGGTCGAGCGGCTGGCCCGCCTTTTGCTGCACTTGATCGAGAAATAGTTTGCGCTCTCCCGGCAACTGTACGTCAGGGATATTGATTTCACTGACAACGAGTCCGTCGTAGTTGGTTGTGGATGGCGAAGGGTTTTGCGCATGAACGTGCAGGGAGAGGAGTGCTGCGTACGCGAGCACGGTCAGGGATATGCGCCAAGCCCCCCTCAATCGCAAAAAGTCTCCTTAGCTCAGGCAGTTAGCCCTCATTGGTTTGAGGAGGCCTAAGCGGTTAAACGTTGCACTCCAACGGATAGTGAGAGTCTATGATAAAGGTTGGGAAGCGGGAAATTAATGACCCCGAGGGAACTCTGGTAATGGCTCCAGACAGCGAAGACAGGTATTCACGGCAGGTGCGGTTCGCCGAAATTGGCGAGGCCGGCCAGCGCAAGCTGGCGGCTGCCCAGGTGGCGATCGTTGGGTGTGGAGCCACCGGTTCGGTTTTGGCATCTTTGCTGGCACGGGCCGGGGTGCGGACGCTGCGGATTATTGACCGCGATTACGTAGAACCCAGCAATTTGCAGCGCCAGTCACTGTTCGATGAAGCTGATGCGGTCGAGTCGTTGCCAAAAGCCATCGCTGCCGCGCGGAAAATTGCGGCATTTAATTCACAGATTGTGGTTGAGCCCAAGGTGGCAGACCTGACTCCAGGGAATATCGAGGAACTTCTTTCGGGGACTCAATTGGTTTTGGATGGTACCGATAACTTTGAAACCCGTTACCTGGTGAATGACTGGGCGGTGAAGAATTCCCTGCCGTGGATTTATACCGCGGCTGTCGGCAGTTATGCCGCAACATTGAATATCCTGCCGGGGAAAACCGCCTGCCTGGCTTGTATTTTTCCCGATCCTCCTCATGGCATGGTCGAGACTTGCGAAACGGCAGGGATTCTAAATTCTGCGGTGAATTTAGGAGCTTCGATTGCCGCTACGGAAGCGCTGAAAATATTTGTCGGGGATGAGGCCCGTGTCCGACGGACGCTTCTCTCTGTTGATCTTTGGCGAAATGAAAGGGCTGAGATCAGTGCTGCTACGCCGCGCACAGGATGCCGGGCTTGCGGTCTGCGCGAGTTTATTCACTTGGCCGGCGAGGGGCGGCCCCATATCACTCTGTGCGGGCGGAATTCGGTGCAGATTCATGAGCGGCATCGTCCTCTGGACTTGGCGGAAATGGGGGACAAACTGCGGCCGCATGGATCAGTCCGGCACAATGATTTTGTTTTGAAGTTTTGTCGCGAGCCGTATGAGATGACGCTGTTCCCCGATGGGCGGGCAATTATAAAAGGAACCACGGATACGGCTGTGGCACGAAGTTTGTACGCGCGGTTTGTGGGGAGCTAGATATCCCAAGCGATGCCTCCCGCAGAGCTTCGTGTCAGGGCAGTGGCTTCAGCCCTGCCGGGCATGCAACCACAAGTTAAGCAGGCGCCATGAGGCGCAACTACCATACGGCCAACACTACATGAAGCACATTGGCGCCAAAATGAAATCTCTAAATCTTCGGCAGGGCTGAAGCCGCTGCCCTGACACGAAGCTTAAGTCCATCGAGATTTTGCTAGACCAAAAAACATCAACGATAACGCAAACAATTGCACACTTTGAACAATCTTTGACCTAACAAAACCCGTGCCCAGCAAGGGTTTTCAGGTGTATGATTGGCCCAATCCCAGGGCGCTGGACCTTGCATTCTTCTCCTGGCAAGACGGCATCCTAAAAGTGAGCAGTGGTTCCCACAGGTTCTGAGGAGGATTATGCGTTTATTTATTACGTTGTCTCTCGTTCTTTTGCTCTCCACATTTGCAGTCGGTCAGGTAATGGTTGTGGGTGGAACCGCGACCACCGGTCCAATTGGTTATGACGTGTACTCTGCGCCGTTTACTCCGCGTGTGGTTACACCTTCGGTGACCCTGACTTCAACCCCGACCGGCACCCAGACAGTGGTTTATCAGGGAGAAGTTGGCGCCCCCATTTTGTATGTACAAGGCAGCGGAAACCAGATGCAGGCTGCTCCGGCACGCCGTGGCGATCTTGGCGTGGCTTCCTATGAAAGCGAAGTCAGCGCGAAGCAGATTATGGCTTGGTATGACCGGCGAAGAAAGCATCGCGGACTTACACCAATGACGATGTGAATCGCGTCACCCAGTCCACCGGCACAGTGAAGTACAACGGAAAGACTGAAAAAATTAATTAACAAAGTGGGCGCGCAAGCCACCTGCCCCACATCCGTTTAACGCTGGACCAAACTCTCGAGCGTGTCATAAAAAGCAGGGTAGGAGATGACGGCCGCATCCGCACCGCGGATTGTCGTCTCCCTTCTGCTCGCAATGCGGCGATGGCGAAAGCCATGGCGATGCGGTGATCGTGGAAAGAATCTAACTCTGCTCCGTGCAGTTTTTGTTTGCCTCTGATTTTCAGTCCGTCTTCTTTCTCTTCTACTTCGGCGCCCATGGCGCGCAAATTCGTTGCGACGGATGCGATGCGGTCTGATTCTTTCACTCGAAGTTCTTTGGCATCGCGGATTTCAATTCCATTTTCGGTGTAGGGTGCGATCGCCGCGAGTACCGGGATCTCATCAATTAAAGCTGCCGAGTTGGCCCCGGTTAGCGCTATCCCTATTAGCGACTTCCCTTCTACCTGCGCTGTGCCGATCAGTTCGCCGTGATGTTCTTCCACTTGCGTTAAGTTAATTTTTAATCCCATCCCGATAAGGACATCGAACAAGCGTGCGCGGGTTGGGTTCATCAGCAGATGAGTAATAGTAGGCAGTTGCGATCCGGGGAATAACGCCGCAGCACACAAGAAAAAAGCAGAGCTGGAAATATTTCCAGGAATAATGGCGTCGATAGCCTTGAGCTTCTGACCTCCAGCAATACTGACTTGAGTTCCGTTGCGCTTTACTTCTGCTCCGAAAGCGCGAAGCGCGACCTCTCCGTAATAGCGGGTGCGGATGAATTCGGAAATTTTGGTTTCGCCATCAGCGAACAGTCCCGCGTGAAGTAGACACGATTTCACTGGGGCGCTATCAACCGGCATGTTGTATTCGATGGCTTTGAGCTTTCCGCCGGTGATGCGCAGTGGAGGCCTTCCCCCATCTTTGGAAGATATCTTCGCTCCCATGCTTTCCAGTGGCGTGATCACACGCGCCATGGGGCGCTTGGAGAGCGATCCGTCTCCGAACAATTCTGTGGTGAAATCCTGCCCGGCGAGAATGCCGCTTAACATGCGGATGGTAGAGCCGGAATTTCCGCAGTCCAGCGGCGCGTTTGGGGTTTGTAGATGTGCGCCTTTTCCATGAATTACATATTTCCGCCGTCGCGTTCCCACTCCACGCCAAGCCCGCGAGCAATTAAGT
>CAWBXL010000119.1:0-3594 GCA_963792305.1 uncultured Acidobacteriaceae bacterium
TTGATTCACCCTGCCCGTAAAGCCCTTGATCGGTGTAAACGCGGATATGCGTTTGCAGTCCATGCACGCGGACCTGCGCAGTGCGGACATCCGCGATTTTAAGCTTCGGGCGCTGGTACGGAGTGCTCACATCCTGAACTGCTGCCGCCAGCGCTGGGAGTGCGAAGGTCCCGGCGATTGGCAACGCTGCGTTCTTAAGCATCTTCCTGCGCGAAATTAAACTCATGCAGTAATTCTCCTCATTCCGAATTGTTCTCAGACCGAAGTCGTTTCGATCAGGCCGTGCTTAGCTGAAGTGGACTTCAGTTGTTGATCCGGATCTACCAACAGCCATGCAAGCGCCCCCAGGAAACAGAACCCCGCAGCTACCCAAAACGACATTTCCCACCCAAAATGTTTCGCGACGAATGGCGTCAAACTGGCGGTGGCGGCTCCGCCGAGTTGGCCGCCCATATTCATCACGCCGGAAACCGACCCCGCTGAGCGGCCCCCGATGTCAGAGCTCACCGACCAGAATGCGCTCTGCGAAAGATACAGAGCGCCGGCGCCGCCAGCAAGAACAACACTGGCCAGACGGGCATCGCCCACGTGAGTTCCCACTGCAACGAAAATTGCAGCAAGAATCATAGCGGCAGATGCGGAGAGGCATCGTCCCACGCGCTTGCCATACCTCTTTGTCAGCCGGTCGCTGATCCAGCCTCCCAGCGAACAGAAGACCGCCATGGCCGCGAATGGAAGCATGGAATATCCAGCGCTCGCTTTTAAATTCAAGCCACGGACTGTGCTCAGATAAGTGAAGAACCAGGTGAAGAAGATGTAAGCGACATATCCGAAACCAAAGTAGCTCGCAGTAACAACCCACACGTTCTTACTACCCAGGATGGTTCGCCATGGCAAAGATTGTTTCTCAACGTGCGGCAAACCGGCGGAGATATAGGAAGCTTCTTTGGGACTCATCCAGGGATGATGTTCAGGTTCATCGCGAGCGATTAAAAACCACAAACCACCGATGATCAGCCCAACCAATCCGCATGTGGTGAGCGACCATCGCCAACCGTGGTGATAAATAATGTACGCAATGAAAGGCGGGGTTATCGCGGCGCCCAGCCCTACACCAGCGAAGATAAATCCGTTTGCCAGACCGCGTTCCTGCGAAGGGATCCATGCGGCCACCAGGCGATTGCTGGCGGGATAAACAATCGATTCACCAATACCCAGCAGGAACCGCACAATCAAGAGGATCGCAAGTGAACCCGCGACTTTTGCCGGGGCAAGCGCCGTAAGCCCTGTGAACACCGCCCACCACAAAGTTCCCAGTGCCAGGATTTTTCTCGGCCCGAAGCGGTCAGCAAGGCGTCCGCTGGGAGCCTGAAACAGAGCATATCCCAGGACCCATGCGCTAAAAACCCATCCCAAACGGATATGGTCTAACTGGAACTCATGTTCAATCGAAGGGCCGGCGATCGAAATGTTCACTCGATCAAGGTAAGAAACGGCGCTGATCACCATCATCCAGACAACAAGCGCCCATCGGATACGGCCGTCAAGAATGTTCATGGCGAAAGTGAAACATTGCAAAGTCTACGTCGAGATCGTGTTGACAAACCTCACAACGAAAGGCTGTCGCACCGTGCTCTCGATACCGGCCCCGAGGCATGAGAGATGAGCTTGAGCATTCCCCTACACCTGAGCTGCACTTATCAATCCCAGCATTCTACCCGCGCCTATCGCCGATCTGAAACGCGTACATAGCTCAGAAAGAATACTTCAGCCTCAATTGCAACTGACCGATCCGCCTGTTGCGACTGCATGCGGCCGTCTTCGGTCGTAAGCCGCTTAACGGCAACTTGCCTCGAAACAAAGGTTCTGGCTGAAAAACGGCATTACATAATTCTGGAAGCGGACTGCCACCGCGCTGGTGTGTGTGCCGGAATAGACTTCGAAACCGTTCTTGATTCCGTACTTATCGAGAACGTCGTGCAGCTTCCCAGTATCAACACGTAATCCATCCTTGTCGCCTACATCCAACGAAATTGCGCGGTACTGCCGGAGACCGGCGATGTACTGATCGATGAAAGCCAGTGGAGCATTCGCGGCCATCTTCGCGATGATCTCCGGCTGAGGCTCGCCGTCCTTTGTTGACAAGTCCAGGTAAAGCGGTGGATTTTTCGGATCCGGCGCCCATGCTGCCGCGCTGGCCAACTGGGCGCGGGCAAAGAACTGCAACTTGGCGGAATCTTCAGGAGTTTTCACCGCTTCCAAGGCTTTCTCCATTTCCGGGTTTGCGGGACCGGGCTGACGCGGAGACAGGCAGCACGGGCTCATGATGTACAGGCTGCCAAACACATCCGCATGCTTCATGCCGATGCGCGTCGCGCCGTAGCCTCCCATGGAGTGGCCGACCAAGCCCCGGCTCAGCCGGTTTGGCAGCGTACGATAATGCGCGTCGATGTAGAACACGACATCGTGCGCGATAAAGTTTTCAAAATCTCCCGTGGTCACCGAACTCGAATACATCGACCCATTGTGTATGGTCTTGGAGTCAGGGAGCACTACAATCATTTCTTTTGCGCCTTGGGCGAAAGCACCCTCAATGGTCTGCGGGACGTGAATTTCTTTACTCCACTGCTCAGCGCCAATGGAATATCCGTGCAGCGCGTACACAACGGGATAGCGGCGCTTCTTCTCCTTCGCGTAGCTGGGTGGCAAAAACACGAGCACATCACGGTCGACAGCGTCACCTTCTAAATTACCTTCCAGGGTTGTCCCATGAATTTTGATGTGCTCGACCACGTCAGGCTTCGCACTCGGTATGACCGCAGGCACTTCGGTCTGCACTTGTGCCGCAAGAACAACGGATATTGCCAAGGTCACAACCAAGAACAAATACGTCCTTATCATCGTCATCTGGTTCCCTCTCCTAAGAATGTCGAGAAAACAATCTACGCCCACGACTATTACGATGCCCGCTTAAAACAATTTCTCCACACAATCCGGCGGACAAACCCGATTTACCCTGGGCATTTCAGGGCGCGCGGACCGTAACCGCTTTCCCCGTGTATTCGACAACCTTGTCAGGGTTGGCAACAGGTGCAAGTCCCGAGCCATGTGAGGGGGATACCAAAACGATTTTGATTTGCATGTCCGCAGGCATTTCGGGATAACGGCCTTCCCGGTCCCCGATCATCAGAGTTCGAGTTGACTCCGTCCATTTAAATGGAATGACGGAGTGGGCTCCGCGTTCATAGTCGTAGCTATCACCCGCATCTTGATACAACTCAAACTTTCCGTCTGCTCCCGAATAAATCCGCAGTTCGATAGGACCGGCAGGCTTTTCGCCTGCGTACTCAACTTCCGGGCCCAGCGGAAGAATCGAGCCTGCGCGCACGTAAAGAGGAATACGTTCAAGAGGGGCATCAGCGTCAATCTCATGGCCTCCGGGCTGCGATGTTCCCGTCCAGAAGTCATACCAGCCAGCGGAATTCGGCAGGTACACCGATCGCCGGGTAGCGTCCGCCTGAAGCACTGGATTCACCAGAAGTGCTGGTCCGAACATGAACTGATCACCGATATCGCGGACTTTAGGGTCCGTGC
>CAWBXL010000120.1:0-7638 GCA_963792305.1 uncultured Acidobacteriaceae bacterium
TCCGCGCGCGCGCGCGGCGGCGGCGCGCGGCGGCGGCGGCTGGTCTCGCTCGGCTTCAGCACGACCGGCCCATCGGCAAGCGCCCTTCTGGTCAGAACGACCGCGTCTTCCACAGTCGCCGCCAGGAAATGACGCAGCGGCCGAATGCCAGTCCCCCTCGAACAGCGACTGTTGCAGCCCCTTGTCGTGAAAGGCAGCGGTCAGCCGCCATGCGTGGAGGATACGCACGGCCGACGTTCCGGCGTTCCGGCCCTCGTGGCTCAATGCGCCGATCCGGATCAGTTCAGGCAACAGGTTGGGATTGCCGGTGAAGATCACGGGCCGTCCGCAATAAGCGAACCGCCCCGATTGCGAATCGACCTCGATATTGCAGGCGATCGATGGGACGTCGCCCACCACCACCGCGGAAGATCAGCTTCAGCATTTTGCCGAAGTCGGTCAACAGCATGTCACCTTCGAGCGAACCAAACTTGGTGTTTATGGAGCGAAACTTATCAACATCAATGGTTAAGAAAAGTAAGAGCCACCCCCAGACGATTGGCCCGAGCCACTTCGCGTGGAATAAATTCATTCATGGCGCGGCGGTTCAGAAGCTGGGTCAGCGGGTCAATCAGCGAAAGGCTCTCCAACCGTTCATTTAAAACCAGCTCGCGAATCAGCGCCCGCCGGGTTGTGTTTAAGGTGAATTTTTGTCCCAGCAAGTAAATGTTGACCAAAAGTATCAACGAGATCAATCCGAAGAAAAGTTGCGGCAGGTAGGACAACTCAATGTGCATGACCCGCTGCGACCACACCATGTTGGGCAAAATCAGCGCCGCCAGCCCGGCGGTCACCACCAGCATGATGAGAATGCCGATGGACCACAGTTGCCAGTCGCGTCCGGAAATATGCTGGATTTGCTGCTGGATTTCCTCCGCGCGCTCCAACATCGAGGGCTGGTCGGGCTTGCCCTCTGCGGCTTGCGACATGGTCTGTCCTCCGGCCCGCGCCCCGCGCAGGCGAAAATGGCGTTATGTAGAGTTTCGCTTAGTTAGGCCGAAGGCGTACTGGCTAATGCGAATTGCTGATTACGATGGTAATTTTCGGAATTGACCGTTTTGGCAGAAAACCAATTTTACGCGTAGTTCACATTGACCAGCACATTGTAGCCGGACTCTTTACGCATAGTCACTTCGACCTTTTGCCCAATTGGCAGTGCATTGCGCAGGTCGCCTTCAAATATCAGCATGACTGGAGACTTTGGTCCAGCTAAAGTCACGATGGACTTGTTTGGCTGACCCACGCTTGATTCGTAAAAGTCTACGCTCTGCACTTTGCCCCGCTGCACTGATCCTGAAGTGGTCCTGGCCGAACCAGGTGTGCCAGCTTTTGAGCCCGACGGCAGGTGTCCCTTGAATATTTCATAAAGGCCGGTAGTCCCGCAGATTCCGGAGATGGTAAGCAGGATCAGGCTCATAAACAACCCATCCACGGTAAACAACATACCGCTGATGAAAATCCAGGCAATGCCTAGCAAAGGAAGCAATGCGAGCACAAAGAGGGTAAGCAGGCTCATAGGTTGTCCGCCTGAAAAATTACCTTAAAAATCGGACATGCGCAAATCAGGGTTATCTGGAGATATTTACGCGCACTCGCGCCAGTTACCGATTTCCTTTAAACCATCCGCGCGGGTGTGTTCGAACAAGCGGACGCGATGGCGCGAATGTTCGAATTCGTGGATGTCGGCCCAGACTTCGGCCTGCCAGGGTTCGTCGTGAATGGCGGATTCCCCGCAGCTGGCGCAACGGGTGTGCAGCTTGCGCGCCATATAAGATTGGTTGGGAACTTCGGGCAGTTCCATAAATACACAGCGGACCTCTTTGATGTCCTCGTCTTCACCAATAATGTGTTCGTAACGCAACAGGAAGCCGAATCCCAGCCGCCGGGCTTCGCGTTCGGCGTCAGCCTTGGTTTGAAAGGGGCCGTACTCGGCCCGCAACTGCTCGGTCGAGTCACATGCCATCCAAAAAATTTCTTTGTGTTCCATTCGTTCCTTGGGATTACCCTTGCCCAGCATCATTTGTCCGTCATTGTTAACAAGCAATCGAATTGCCCATTTTTATTCACATAAATCTATACGCTTCAATCACTTAGACCATTAAATACATTTACATTTCAACCCAGCTGCAATCCGTTGCGAGTTTTTCCTCATTTGTTCTTTGCTACTTTCAGTCACGATGGGATACTTGGCAGTTGTGCAGGTATCAAGTAGCATCGGTTTTTCCCCCTTTTAACTTATGGGTAAACGGCGTCAGCCGCGGCATGCGATCCGAATTCCAGTGCGGATCTTCGGCACTGATGCTGAGGGACAAATGTTCTCCGAGAACGTCCACAGCTTTGACATCAGCAATCAGGGTGCGCGGCTTGATGGAGTCAAAACCCGCCTCAAGCCAGGCGATGTGATCGGGGTGAGCCATGGACAAAAGAAAAGCCGGTACTGCATTCAGTGGGTGGGAGACTTGGGAACACCCACTGCTGCACAAGTCGGCTTGGTAAATGTCACCAAGGACAAAAGCATCTGGGATGCGCCGATGGCGCCCAAAGGCCTCGATCCCTTTGTCGAGCCGGAACCAGTGGGGGACCGGCGCAAGTTGCCGGACCGTCGTCTGGCAAGCGACCGCCGCGGGGCCGCCCGCCTGAAGTGTGTGATCTCGGTCCAACTTCAACCCTCCGGACAAGCCGCCCCCATCTGGGGAAAAGCTGTGGATATGAGCATGGGGGGCTGTTTTATTGAAATGCCTATTCCTCTGCAAAAAGGTACCAAACTCTCGATTGGCATCTGGATCAAAGAACACAAGCTGCAAGCCAGCGGACGTGTGGTCAACAGCCGCCCTGGATTTGGCATCGGCGTGCAGTTCACGGAGATGTCGGAACTGGACGTCGCCCAACTAAAGGATTTCCTCAAAAGCATCACCCAGATTTCGTTCTAAACATGGCCCGCTTTTAAGGACGCTATCCAGTAGGGGCCAGAGAATCAGCTTCGGTAAAACCTAGTTCATCTTTCCAGCGCGCCCCGCCGTGGCTGGCCACATACAATGCCAGTTCTAGTCGGCTCCATACCCCAAGTTTGTCGAAGGTATTACGCAAATAATTTTTCACCACCTGTTCCGTGGTTTCCAGACGGGAAGCAATGTCCCGATTGGTAAGCCCTTCCCATACCAGAATGGCGACTTGCACTTCTTTTAAAGTTAGCTGCTGGCGCGGTTGCATGAATCCATCTGCTCTTTCTGGAACATGGCGGTTGCGAGTTTCACACGCTTGCGCCCGTCCCGGATGCCCGCCCTTAAAAACATGGTGCGGAGATGTTGTTTTACGGTGCGCGGACTGATCTTCAACTGGCTGGCGATTTCTTTATTACTGCACCCCTGCACCAGCAGCCGGAGAACTTCCGCATCCCGCACGGTAATTTTGATTTCTCGAATATCTCTCACGTGAACCTCGGAATCGCGCCCGATTTTGTAAGCAACGCGAATGCATTTTTTAGAAATGCAACTGTTTCGCCAAATCTTCACCCCGGCAAAAAAAGGGACGCACCCCATTGAATGCAGTGCTTTGGCGACAGGAGGGGATAGACCTCATGATTTTCCTGAGAACGGTCTCGCCCACCGTGGAACTGTGCGTTCTACAATGGGACCGTAAATCGCTTGCATCGGACGAAGGAATAGTGCAAACTTTTGCGCAGATCCCCTGCGAATCTGCTGAATTGCAGTATTTTGCAATTAAGTGTATTAGAATGAGCATATTGCATGCTTCCAAGAAAGCAATTTTGGGCAATTAATTGCATGATTCCTAGGGAGAGCAAGGCAGGTATAGGGCACCAGCCAACGTGAAAACACAATCCAGGCGCGAACCCGGTCGTCCGTTGCTAGACGAGACAGCTTTCCAGCAGCTGCTGTCGGCCGCCTATGTAATGCAGGAACACAACAATCGCCTGAAAAAAGCTCCCCAGGCGGCCACGCAGGTTTCCGCTCCCATTCCGGTCGCAGTCCAGCCTGCGATAGCTGCGTCAACTACGCTTCCGGCTGCTCAACCTATTCCATTTCCTGCAACGCCACAGCCTGCCAGTCCCACTTGTCAGGAGTGTGGATCCGCTCTCACACCCAATGAATTTTTCTGCGAAAATTGTGGAGCTCCGGCGGAACGGCCCAACAACACCACGCAAAAAAATTGGGCCTCGCTTTGGGAAATGCATCAAGCTTCACAGCCAGAAACAAAAGTCGCGCCGCAGGAACATAAAGTTTCGTTCGCCAGCGCCAAAACTGCCCATTCCGAAGAAACAACGGGTGAAGAAATTGACCTCTTCCCTGCCGAGCTGGAAGAAATTGTGGGAAAATTTTCGAATCCGGAAATTGATCAAGAACCGGAAACCTCCAGCAAGAGTTTGACACTGGTTGATGCCACAACGCATCCGGCGGCATCTGCGGAAAGCGCCGTGACCGCGCCGCCGTCCACGTGGACATCAGCCGCCAAGGCACGCGCCTGGCTGGATTCTCTTAAACCCAAACCGGCGAGCAAGGATTGGTTTCGCGAAGAGTGGAGCCTGCACCGCGGAATCATCGCCATAGCCCTGGCTTGTGCCGTACTTTTGGCGGTGCTTTTTCAGTGGGCCACACAACCGGTCAAAGCGCCGGGCCAGGCGCGAGAGCTTTCCGGGTTTGAGCAGATGCTGGTGAGTATGGGATTAGCCGAGGCCCCGACTCCGCAAGACATGCCCGCACCCGGCAACCCCGATACTAAGGTCTGGGTGGATGTGCACACTGCGCTTTACTACTGTCCGGGCGCTGACTTTTATGGCAAAACTGCCGACGGGAAGTACACTTCGCAGCTGGACGCACAGCGCGACCATTTCCAGCCATCCACGCTTAAAGCCTGCGATTGAGCATGCTGTCAACAACAGCAAAATAAAATGGCCTCCGCGATTGCGAAGGCCATTTTCCTGATCCAGTCTGCCGAAATCAGCCGCTAGTCCCAGTGTGCAGAAGCTGCACGCTGCAAGGCTCGCGCCTGGGCTTTTGTAGTTAGGGGAGGGCCTTCGTGCCATTCAGCCGACTCATCAGGCTTGTGCTGTGGTTTCAAATCTGCGGGCTTCGTACCATAGGGCAAGTTCAACCCGGTTCCAAAGTCCGAGCTTGTCGTAGATGCTTCGCAGGTAGTTTTTGATGACGTGCTCGGTGGTTCCAATAGCGTCAGCGACTTCTTTGTTTTTAAGTCCCTGGGCGACAAGTTCGATGACAAGCTGCTCTCGTTCACTGGGGGTACGTTTTCCGTAGCGTTCGCTTCCGAACATAGTTGCCTCCGATATAAAAGAGTTGCTAATTTAACGCGTTTGATTCCGCCATGAATGCCAAACCGCAGAAAGAGACGGTTGAAGTGCGCTTTGACCGTCCTCCGGGCCATTTTTAACTGCTTCGCAATATCCGAGTTGTCGCAGCCCTGTAAGAGCAACTCGACGATCTGCTGCTCCCTTGGGGCCAGACGAACCAACTTCTCAGTCATTCCACTTCTCCCTTTGGGTAGGTTGCCGCCCTGGCCGCAGGCGAACACCGACCGGAACATAAGTTCCAAGCCCTGAGTCCTTCGCCAAGAATCGCCCACCAGGTGGATATATATACGGAAATCTGTAGCACAAACCCTGCCATGTTGAAGGACAAAGCCGCAAAAATCAGGATCTAATTTCCACAGCGGATAGGTTTCGGCTACAACCGGGAGGGCTCAATCACAGCGATTTCGTCGTGCCGGCACCCGGTATGTGTCTGATGTGAATCCGCCAAAGTCCGCTATGGGAGCGGAATTTCAGCGGCCCTTTTTCAATTTCACGCTGGACCACTTTCAATACGGGATAGGGTTGGGCCAACCATCGAAAACCGCGCCCAATACCCAACATTGAGTACAGAAAATTTCTTAACTTTTCTTCCTTTCAAAATGTCCACGAATATCCCTAGGGTGAAACCCTTAGAATAAAATTCACTCATTTTGAGATTACTAGGAAGAATTACACCTTACGAGAGGATCGTTTGACTCGGGGTCGTATTCCGCTGTGCTTACTAACTACCTCCATTATAACAGTTTGGATAGGGAAATTGGGACATGCCCGGCGACAATATATTTCCAATCAGATCAGAGATTTAAAGCAAATTTGAACTAAAAGGGGGCTTGACAAGAATTTCGGCCACCTTCCGAAAGCTAATAAGTAACGGGTCTGGAAAGCACTTTGTGCTTTAGACTGGTCGAAAGTGCCATGAAACTGTCGGTCGTCATTCCGGTTTATAACGAGCGCCGCACTCTGCGGGAGGTAATTGCGCGGGTATTGCAGGTGCCATTTGAAACCGAGGTGATCTGCGTGGACGATGGATCAACCGATGGCTCTCGTGAACTTCTTACCGAGCTGGAAGCAAAACATCAGCAACTCCGTATATTTTTTTCAACCCAAAAATTCCGGCAAGGGCTCTGCTCTGCGTCGCGGCATTCAGGAGGCCAGCGGAGATTTCGTCATCATTCAAGATGCGGATTTGGAATACGACCCCGCCGATTATCCCAGTCTGCTGGAGCCTTTAATTCAAGGGAAAGCGGATGTAGTTTACGGCTCCCGCTTTCTCGGCAGCGGCCCGCACCGCGTGCTCTATTTCTGGCATTCGGTGGCCAACCGGATCCTGACCCTGATCTCCAATTGCCTGACCAATATCAACCTCACCGATATGGAGACTTGTTACAAAGTTTTCCGCCGGGAGGTCATTCAGTCCATTCCTCTGACAGAAGACCGCTTTGGTTTTGAGCCGGAAATCACGGTAAAGATTGCCAAGCGCAAGCTGCGGATTTACGAGGTTGGTATCAGCTATGCTGGCCGCACCTATGAGGAAGGCAAAAAGATTGGATGGAAAGATGGGGTCTGGGCCCTGTGGTGTCTGCTGAAGTATTCGGTCCAGGAGCCGGTCGCCGTTTCTCACCCTGCGGAGTCGGAAAGCTCTGCTGCTCCCGCGCACCACTGAAGAAGGCGCATAGTTCTGGTCACGTCCGCAGATCGAGAACTTCAAACCCGGTTGCAATCTTTTCTTCAAAGACAAGTTGCTTGTCTACGTCCATGACATCTTCACGAATACGTGACATCCATACCAAATAGCTCCCGCAAACGGAACCAGCAGAAGTATCCGCATTGGATTTAATAGCGCCCAGGATTCAAATTGCGAAGTAAGTACCACATATACAAAAAACCCAATTAGATAGGCAACGATCACCACGATGGCTGAATTGCGAAACGGCGGATAAGAGCAGGTAAAAGGGACCTTGCGGAAGCGGACGAGCAAGATATCAGCAAACAAAACTGTCCAGAGAATAACGACTAACGCATGGAGAGAGCCGTCAGCCCATCCCCATAAATACACATGCAAAGGGGAAAACAACCAGGACTACCCATGGAACTACGAACGTCAGTAAAACTTTCCGCGCCAGCGGAATGCATTCGGGAATGGTCTTATCGAGCAATAATTTAAAAATCCAATTCGCCCGCAATTCCGTAGGGATGGTAAAGGCGAAGCGCAGTCCGACAATCAGGCAATAGCTCACGATCAAAGGAATGGATAGGATCTCCGCCGATGGCGAGCT
>CAWBXL010000121.1:0-5371 GCA_963792305.1 uncultured Acidobacteriaceae bacterium
GAACGCCTCGCCCCAACGGATGTATTGCCTTTCTTACTGCTGTGAATGTCAGCCCGGACCTGGCGAACCGTGTCGCTCAGGCAAATGGCCAGCATAGGCTGGCGAGAATTTTTCAGGATGTCCACAATCTGCTGCGGCGAGGTTTCGAGGTACAGGCTCTTGCCGTCGGTCAGAAGGTGGTAGTCGGAGGCGCCGCTGACGGTTTGAGCCAGGCGCTTGCCGAATTCTTTTTGCAGAAACCGGACTACCTTGCGCACTCTCTGGAGCGAAAACCCTTTGCGCCGTAGTTGGCAGATCACCGCAACTTCTGAGAGATCTTCAAAGGAATACAGGCGGCGGTGGCCTTCTCTTAGCGGGACGACGATGCCGCGCTCATCCCACCATTGCAGCTGGCGCGGGGTGATACCGGTCAACTCGACGACATCGCGGGATGTGAACTGCTGTTGCATGGCCAGATTGTTTAAAACATTTCAATCGCTAAATGTTTGAAACATTCTAGGCATAAATTGTGAAGAAACAATGAAGAATTAACGACTTAGGGGTGACTAGAGAAGTTCCTGCCACTTTCGGTGGGGTGAGACTTTGGTTTCTTTGCGGCCTTTGCGGAATTCCTTTGCGATCTTTGCGGTAAGTTTTTGGTCTTGCAGGGAGAAATATCAGTTCCCAGTTATTGGTTCCCGGTTCTCAGCGTAGACCGCCGCCGACAAAATGGACGATTTCCAGACGGTCCCCTTCGGAGAGGTTGGTTTGCAGCCATTTGTCGCGGGGAACGATGTCGCGGTTCAGTTCGACGGCTACGCGGTCTTGCTTCATGCCAAGTTGTTCCACTAGGCCAGCCAGAGTTAATGGTGCCGTAAAGTCGCGATCATCGCCATTGATCTGAAGTTTCATGCGAATTAATTTTCGCATGGTTTCAGGGTGCAGGATCTGAGTTTAATCGTCTGATACGCCAATTACCCTCGTAAGCCGCAATCTCATAGCAAACATGTTGTAATTCTGAAGAGCATTATTAGGCTTTCAACCAATGGTACAAGATAAGTTAATTGCTTTTTTCCGCGGTGAGATTGACGCAGAAGAACAGCAAGGTTTCCCGCGACTAAATCGAATCCCGGAATCCTTCCTTCAAGATCGACTGAATCATTACAGAAAACTAAGCGACGCGGAGAAAGAGCGTTACAAAGACTGCTCGGCCACATTTGCCGCCGCCGGCCATACATTCGTAGTGGGTGCGAAAAGTATTGACCACCAGAAACACCCCTACTTTCACCACTGGTGTGCATTTCAAAAGACGCTGTATGGTCCCACGCTTAGAAGCGTCCCGCTATTCCGAGCGATGATTCAGCAATATAAGATCGACAGACATCGAGGTGTTTCAAGCTCAGTTAGCGCAGAGGAATTTGCGCTAGCAAGCTCAATACGTCCCGTGAAGCTACCCGAGCGACGGAAGCGCGTAAGGGCTGTTCTCAAACAATTTGGACTTCTGAAGGTGGACGAGCTCGGATTTTACCGATGCCACCACGCAGGCAAAGACTTTTTAGTTCACATAGATTTCGGCGGTCGGAGTGCGCAGTTGCGCTATGGCGTCTGTTTCGCGGAGTTCAAAGAGCGGCATGCGTTGACCCAATTTGGATTTGAGCGCGCTGTAGGATTCGGTTTTGGAGATTGGAATTTCATTGTGGAAGAGAATGTGGAAGAAACCTTCCAGGTGTTTGCTGAGGTTATTGCGTATTCGATAGAACTACCCGAACGAATTCGCAAAGCCGTTCTCAAATAGGCAATTTCGAATAGCCACGCCAATCTATCTCGTCCAATTTGGGATCGGCTCTCTGTGTTCAAGCCATTTAGATGGAATACTTTCTACACCCGTGTACATCACAACTATTCCTCCGACTATTGCGCACGTTGTATCGCGATCTCCGAGACCGCTAACCGTAGCCCAGAGTGCTTCATCGAAATTGTCTAGGTTATGAGCGGCACACCACAAGGCGAACGGGACGGTATCGGGAGCGGTCACAGCAGAACCGTTTCCGAGCTTGGCAACCGCAACCTGAACCGAGGCGTCCGGCGGGAACTCTAAGCGCTTCATTGATCTCTTTCCAACATAACTGTCCGGTAGACACTGTGCGATCCGTTGGAGAAACTTCTGACTATTTGGAGGTTCACCGGAGTTCCTCATCAGGCCATGCCAATCCTGAAGCCATCGCCACGGCCACTGCACCTGCTACGGCTTCTGAGTGAGTATGCGTCGGAACTGAAGAGAGGCTTGCTTGCTCTGAAATTTTGTCGAGATCATCTGCAAAATATGCGCCCAATGGAGCAACGCGCATCGCCGCACCATTTCCGAAGGAACCCATACCGCGAAACAGCGATGCTGCTTCAGCGCGCCACGATTGGGGCTGCCGTCGGATGGCCGGAAGCAATTTATGCATCGCAGGACCATAGCCTCGGCCCGCATCGTATCGGTCAGCGAAACTGTTTGCTAGCGAATCAGGGTTGATCTGCCGGTGTGCAGCGAGGGTTTCGACAATGGATAGGGCCATCACAGTGTCATCAGTGAAAAACCACGGCGGGGCTGGAATTGCCCGTTTTTGAATGAGAGATCCTACAATCGAGTCGGAAACAAAGAAGCGCTCACCGAAGGCATCGCCGCAGCTCAGGCCTTCTAAAGATTGCGCTGCTCGTCGCATACGTGCTGCGTGAAATTTGTGATCCATGTCTTACAGCTCGGACACGTTATACGCCCTGTAGCAGGCATCACATTCGTCAATTGTCAGGATTTTTAAGCTTCGACTTTGCGCAAATTAAATTTGCGCGTAGCCGTACGTCCCGAAAAGCTAGCCTGCACCAAAACAGAAGAATCCGGCAGCGCGGCTTCATCCGCTTCAATCGTCATCTCGGCATCCCCGGAAGTCCCAGTCACCACCTGCGTATAAAAAGGAGCAGCATCCGGCCGCGCAAACCGAACCGTCAACTTCGCTCCCTCAACCGCCGATCCGCTCTCCGTCACCCGCAGCTTCATCAGCAGATTACGGTCAGAGTGCGGAGAATCCGCATTGACCCATTGGACGTCCAACTCTTTAATCCCGGCCAAACTTTCGGGAGTGTCTTTTTTGTCGAATACGCTGTCGAGTTTGCCATCGCGAACTGCATCCAGCACCAGGCGGTGCTGGTCCCGCAGAATCTGTTCTTTCTGCTGATCGGTGAAACCAGGGGTTGAAGCTTTGTCGGCGTAGGAAGTGGCGCGCTTGCCGATGCAGCGGCCGCGCACGAAAACCTGCGTCTGGAGTAAAAGTTCTCCCTCACGCGCTTCGCTTTGCACGTGGTAGACGGTGTCGCTGTGTTTAATATCAGTATTAAATCCGAAGATCATGCGGTCCTATCGTCCGAGTGCAAGATCGAAATTTCCCGAATCAGTTAAAAGAATTTAACTTTACTCCACCATCTCTTGACACTCTTGAACAGCGACTCTAATCTAGAATGTTTGGAAGTGGTTAGCGCGAATTATATATAGCTCCCCTATGCCCGACAATTACTTCGCCAATTACCTGCCGTTACTGATGCACTTCATTATTGCAGGCCTTTTGGCGAGCGCGATAGTTACTCTTTCCTGGATCATAGGCCAACGTAAGCCTACGCGGGCGAAAATGTCCCCTTATGAATGCGGCATGGCGCCGATTGGGGACGCGCGGGAGCGCTTTTCGGTCAAGTTCTACATGGTGGCCATGCTCTTTATATTGTTCGACGTAGAGGCGGTCTTCCTTTACCCGTGGGCGGTCATCCTGAGAGATCTTAAGATGTTTGGCTTCTGGGAGATGATGGTCTATATCGGCATTTTCCTGGTCGGCTTCTTCTATGTATGGAAGAAGGGCGTGCTGGACTGGGGCGCCACAGCCAAGCGGGGTGATGTCTAATGGCTCTCGCGCCTGCGGTTACGGATCTGGAACAATTGAAAGGGCATCCGGCGGTTGCACGGGTAGCAGGATGGAATGCCGCGGCGTTACAGGAAGCCAAATTTGACCGCGATGAACTCACCTTATATATAGAGCGTTCGTTTTTGCGGGAGGCATGCGCTCTGCTGCGCGATGATCCGGCCTGTCCGTTCAATTACTGTTCCGACGTAACCTGTGTGGATTGGTACCCTTCTGACCCGCGGTTTGAAGTGATTTATCACCTCCTTTCCATTTCTAAAAAAGAGCGTGTGCGCTTGAAGGTGCGATTGTCTGAAGAGTCGCCGGTGGTTGATTCGGTGACCTCTGTGTGGCCAGCGGCCAACTACTTTGAGCGCGAAGTTTTCGATCTGTTTGGCGTGCGCTTTACTGGGCATCCGTATTTACGACGTTTACTGATGCCTGAGGATTGGGAAGGCCATCCGCTGCGTAAAGATTATCCGGTGGAGGGATACCGCTAATGGGACACCTCACCTCTACTCCGGTTTTAGAACCCGGTCAGGACAAGACCATGATCCTGAACATGGGGCCACAGCACCCATCGACACACGGAGTATTGCGCGTTCTGCTTGAAATCGACGGCGAAAATATTGTGCGGATCATGCCGGACATTGGCTTCCTCCACACCGGCATTGAGAAAACCTGCGAAGCCAAGTTTTATCAGCAGGTGGTGCCGCTCACAGATCGCATCGATTACCTCTGCCCTATGACCAACAACCTCTGCTACGTACTGGCAGTGGAAAAGCTGCTGGGGCTGGAGTTGCCTCCGAAGGCACAGTGGTTGCGAGTGATGATGAATGAGTTGACGCGCATCAACTCACACCTGGTGTGGCTTGGAACTCATGCTTTAGATATTGGCGCTATGACCGTATTTCTGTACTGCTTCCGCGAGCGCGAAGATGTACTGCGGTTGTTCGAAGCGGTAAGCGGTCAACGCATGATGACGTCGTATTTCCGCGTGGGCAGCGTGGCGCTGGAACCGCCGCTGGGATTTTTTGATCGCGTGCGCGATTTTGCCAAGCGCTTCCCCGCGTGCATAGATGAGTATGAGAACCTGCTGACGAATAACCCGATTTGGAAGCTGCGCACTAAAGGTGTGGCCACGATCACGGCAGAAGACGCGATTGCGCTGGGAGCCAGTGGGCCTACTTTACGTGGCAGCGGTGTGGACCACGATCTGCGCCGGGACATGCCGTACTCGGGCTACGAGAATTTCAAGTTCAAGGTGCCGGTGCGGACTGAGGGTGATGTTTACGCGCGCTATCTGTGCCGCGTGGCGGAGTTACGGGAGTCGATTGCGATTGTGCAGCAGGCTTTAGACGGCATGCCTTCCGGACCGATCAAAGCAGATGCTCCCAAGGTGGTCTTGCCTGACCGCGAGAAGATGAAGACACAGATGGAAGCCCTGATCTATCACTTTAAGA